>CABMOY010000029.1 GCA_902388345.1 uncultured Collinsella sp. | reverse complement strand
TACCCGGGGAGCCAGGTTTTAAAACCCGTCGCTTATGCGGCGGGTTTTTTTATGCCGCGATCGCTTGTGGCGAACGTTACCGTATCAACATTTCGTGTCGAGGATGTAATCGTGAACCCCGTCGCCTTAACATGGCGCGGTCGTTGTAAAATGTTGGAATGATTGCTCCCACGACATGGTGCCGCGAGCACCAGAAAAGGAGATTCTTGTGTCTGAGACCATTAACGGCAGCCTGAGCGTCTCGAACGACGTTATTGCCGATATTGCCGGTTATGCCGCGATGACGTGCTACGGCGTCGTCGGTATGGCCGAACAGCTCCAGGGCGCCGAGAGCGTGCGCCTGCTTGCCGGCCAGCGCCTTCGCAAGGGTGTGCTTGTTTCCGCCGACGAGAACGGCCTTACGGTCGATCTTCACGTCGTGCTCGAAAACGGCGTCAACATGAAGTCCGTCTGCCACAATCTTTCGAGCTCCGTTGCCTTCACCCTGCAGGAGATCGCACAGATCGATCCCGCCAGCCTTAAGATCGGCATCCACATCGACGCGCTCAAGAGCCGTCTGAACTAGCATCCGAAAACGGAGATTCAAATACCCATGATTGCAAAGACCATTCGCACCTGTTTTCCGATCGCTGCGGCTGCCGTTTCCGAAAAGGCCGAGGAGATCAACAAGCTCAACGTCTTCCCCGTACCCGACGGCGACACCGGCACCAACATGTCGCTCACGCTCGCTTCGGTGACTAAGGAGCTTTCCGCCCTTCCCGCCGACGCCGACATGGAGGCCATTGCCGGCGCCATCACCCACGGCTCCCTGATGGGCGCCCGCGGCAACTCCGGCGTCATCACCTCACAGATTCTGCGTGGTGTGGCCGAGGGCCTCGTCTCTGCCGATGAGCCCATTACGTCCGCCAATATCGCCTTCGCCTTCCGTCGTGCCGTCAAGGTCGCCTTCCAGGCCGTTCGTAAGCCCATCGAGGGCACGATCCTTACAGTGCTGCGTGACGTCTCGACCAAGGCAGACGAATGCGAGAAGAAGAAGTTCTCGGCCGAGGATGCGCTCGACGCCATCGTCGTCGAGGCCTACCAGTCCGTCGCCCGCACGCCCGACCTGCTGCCCGTTCTGAAGGAGAACGGCGTGGTCGACTCCGGTGCCTTTGGCTTTGCCATCTTCCTGGAGAACTTTGTCGCCGCCGCGCTTGGCCGCAGCACCGTGGTCGAGGATTTCTCCGCCACGTTCGATTCCGCTGGCTCTGCCCGCGACGCGGCCCTCGATCGCGTCGAGATCGAGGCCAACGACGATTGGGAGGGTTCGGAGTTCCGCTACTGCAACGAGTTCCTCTTTAAGGCCGACGCCCCGTTTGACGAGGACGAGTGCCTTAAGTTCCTGGGCTCCATGGGTGACTGCGAGCTGCTCGTGGGTGCCTACCCCGACTACAAGATCCACGTGCACTCCAACACCCCGAACTTGGTGCTTGAGCACATGCTGCAGCTTGGTCAGATCTACGAGGTCTTTATCCACAACATGGAGATGGAGGCCCACGACCGTACCGCTAAGATCCACGAGGACCAGGAGAAGGCCGCCGAGCCTGCGAAGGCCCTGGGCTTTGTCGCCGTTGCCGCCGGTTCCGGCGAGGCCGACATCCTCAAGTCCCTCGGCGTCGATGTGATCGTGTCGGGCGGTCAAACCATGAATCCCTCGACCGCCGACCTGCTGGGCGCCGTCGACCAGGTCAACGCGACCTCGGTCATCATCCTGCCCAACAACGGCAACATCCGCATGGCTGCCGAGGCCGCTGCTTCCGCCTGCACCGACAAGAAGGTCGCCGTCGTTCCCACCAAGACCGTTCCGCAGGCCTTCTCCGCGCTGTTCGCGGTCCTGCCCGATTCTGAGCTCGAGGACGCCGTTGCCGCCATGGTCGACGCTATCAGCGAGGTCCGCGATGGCGAGGTCACCCGCGCCGTGCGCGACTCCAGCGCCTCCGACGGCTCGCCGATTCACTCCGGTGACGTCATGGGTATCATTGCCGGTTCCATCGACGTGGTCGGCTCCGATGTGAAGCAGGTCACGCTCGACTGCATCAACCGCATGCAGGAGGAAGAGGAGGGCGACGCGCTGACGATTTTGGCCGGCGAGGAGCTGTCCGATGAGGCCTTCCAGGAGATCGTCGACGCCATCGAGGAGGCTCAGCCCGATTTGGAGATCGACGCCCATCGTGGCGAGCAGCCGCTCTATCCCGTGATCTTCTCGATCGAGTAGGCTCTGCCTATGTCCGAGCTGTGCTCCGTGGCGCGCGTCTCGGAGCGTTTTGCCCAGAGCAATGCGCTCGATGAGGATATCGCGCGACTCAAATATGTTTCGGGTAAACGTGAGGAGGCCCTTCGCCGTCTGGGAATTCGGACGGTGGGGGACCTCCTTCTCCATATTCCTCATCGCTACCTGGACTTCACTCGCTCGTGGTCCATCGAGATGGCACCCATCGGTACCGTGTGCACCATCATCGCCACGGTCGATCGTATTGTCCAAAAGCAGCCCCGTCCGCGTATGCAGGTGACTGAGATCTCGCTCGTGGACGAGACGGGCGTGCTGCAGGTTGCCTTTTTCCGTCAGCCTTGGATTGCCCAACAGCTTAAGCAGGGCGACCGCCTGGCCGTGATGGGTAAGGTCGAGTTTGCCTACGGTTTTAAGCAGATGGCCTCGCCCCACTTTGAAAAGCTCGAGGACGGGCGTGCCGCGGGTACCATTTTGCCGGTCCACTACGTAAGTGACGGCGTGAGTCAGGCATGGATGCGCCGTATCGTGAGCGGTGCGCTCGAAGTGGCTTCTAATCCGTTCGATCCCATTCCCGCGCCGCTGCGCGCAAAGCGGAAGCTCATGAGCAATGCCCGTGCGCTGCGCTCGATCCACTTTCCCTCGAGCATGGCCGAGCGCGACATCGCACGCCGGCGTTTTGCGTACGAGGAGTGTCTCTGCTTGCAGCTCGCACTGCGTCTGCGCAACGATGGCGGTATGGTCGACGTGGTGCCTTATGCGCATGCCGCGGGCGGGCACCTGGCGGCGCTCAAGGAGGCCCTGCCGTTTTCGCTGAGCGACGAGCAGGAGGCCGCGTTCCAAGACATCCTGCACGACATGTGCGATGGCGGGCGCGTGATGAACCGCCTACTGCTGGGCGACGTCGGTACCGGTAAGACCGCCGTTGCCGCCTGCGCGTTGGCAGTTGCGGCCGATAGCGGCACCCAGGCCTGCGTTATGGCGCCCACGGGCGTGCTGGCGCGTCAATATGCCGATAAGACCGGCCCCTTGCTCTCGCAGGCTGACATGACCTGGGCGCTCCTGACGGGCGCTACGCCGGCGGCCGAGCGCGAGCAGATCCACGCGCAGCTGGAATCGGGCGAGCTCGACGTGCTCTTTGGTACCCATGCGGTCCTTTCGGATGACGTGGCGTTTAAGCATCTGTCGCTTGTCGTCATCGACGAGCAGCACCGCTTTGGTGTGGGCCAGCGCAATGCCCTGCGTGCCAAGGGCCCGGGCGCCGACCTGCTCGTTATGACGGCCACGCCTATCCCGCGCACGTTGGCGCTCTCGGTCTATGGCGACCTGGATACGAGCATCATCCGCCATCGTCCCGTTCCGGGTGCCGGCGTGATGACGCGCGTCCTCACCGAGTCGAGTCGCGACCTGGCCTATGGCGCCATTCGTGAGGCGCACGAAAAGGGGCAGCAAGCCTACGTGATCTGTCCGCTCGTGGAGCCGAGCGATTCGGCCGATGAGCTCGAAGACGTGCCCGGCATCGCTCGCGACGACGAAGGCCGCGTGTCCGTGCCTGTGCCGTTGCACGACACGGCGACCGAGCTCGACCGACTGCGCCTGGCATTGCCGGGGCTTACCATCGAGCGTCTTCATGGCCGCATGCCGGCGGGGGAGAAGGACCGCGTGATCGATGCCTTTAAGCGCGGCGAGATCGATGTGCTCGTCTCGACCACGGTGGTCGAGGTGGGCGTCGACGTGCCCAACGCCACCGTTATGGTCATCGAGAACGGCGAGCGCTTTGGTTTGGCAGCCTTGCACCAGCTGCGTGGGCGCGTAGGCCGCGGCAGCGTGTCGGGTACGTGCCTGGTCATGACGCACTCCAAGGGCAACGGCGGCGCGTCGGCGGCACAGGAACGCCTCCAGTCGCTCGAGAAGACCTCGGACGGCTTTACGCTCGCCCAGATGGACCTGCGTCTGCGCCACGAGGGCGAGATTCTTGGCTACCGTCAGCATGGCGGCGTGACCTTGCACTTTGTTGACCTCGATGCCGACGAGGAATTGATCGAGTGGGCCCATTTGGACGCGGTCGAGCTCTTGCGGTATGCTTGCAACCTTGACTCCGTGGCGACGCGCCCCTTGCGCGATGCGGTCGCCATGCGGTATCGACACATCTTTAAGGAGGTCAGCGGAGGATGAGAATCATCGGCGGCGAATGGCGCGGTCGTAAGATCGAGGAGCCCCGTGGTCGCGATGTCACCCGCCCCACGACCGATCGCGTGCGCGAGGCGTGCGCATCTATGGTCATGTCGGCATTCGACTTCGATCTGGACGAGGTCCGCGTGCTGGATGCCTTTGGCGGCTCCGGTGCCTTGGGCATTGAGATGCTCTCGCGTGGTGCCCGCTCGCTCACCACGTTCGAGATCGACCGCAACGCTGCTCGTCTGATTACCAAGAATATCGAGTCACTGTGCCGCGACCGTGCGCGTTGGCGTGTGGTGGGCGGCGACGTGCTGGCAAGCGCTTCGCGCGGCCGCGTGCCGGGCGGTCCCTTTGACCTGGTCCTGCTCGATCCGCCCTATGCTTATGGCGCCGAGCCGGTCGAGGAACTGCTGCAGAACTTGGCCCAGCAGGACTTGCTGGCGCAGGGTGCCTATGCGCTGTTTGAGCACGCTGCCGCCGATGCGGGTGCGCATCCGGCAGGTTTTGAGACCGTGCGCGAGAAGCGCTACGGAATAACCTCGGTCGACCTGCTTCGTTGGGTTGGTAACGGCGAGGATGATGACAACGATAGCGACGTACCCGCGGAGGATTCCGATGAGTGACACCATTAACCGCGTAATCGTCCCGGGCACCTTCGATCCCATCACGTTTGGCCACATCGACGTGATTCGCCGTGCCCGCCGCATTTTCCCCAGCGTGATCGTGGCCGTTGCCGAGTCGCAGGGAAAAAACGGCGTGGGCACCACCTTTATGCTCGATGAGCGCGTGGCGCTGGCACGTGAGGCGCTCGGTGATATTGACGGCGTTGAGGTGCTACCCTTCACCGGCCTCTTGGTCGATTTTGCCCGCGAACAGGGAGCAGGAGCCGTGGTCAAGGGTCTGCGTGCCATGACCGACTTTGAGTACGAGTTGCAGCAGGCCGACCTTAACTACCGCCTGGATAACGAGCTGGAGTCCATCTTTGTCATGAGCGCGCCGCAGTACGGCTATATCTCGAGTTCGGTGGTTCGCCAGATTGCCTCGCTCGGTAGTGACGTCTCTAATTTTGTTCCGCCCAATGTGGTCAAGGCGCTCAAACATCGCTTTTCGTGACGTTTTTTAATGCCTGGTGGCATGTGGTAAACTAACACGATGATATGTTACCTATGAAAGGAGACCGGATGCCGGGCGAGAATTTTCCTGGCGACAGGATCGTGAGTCTTGTCGACGAGCTCGAGGGGCTCATCGAAGAGGCTAAGACGCCGTTCGGCAAGAACGCCCAGATGAAGGTTATCGACGCCGACGTCTTCTTTAACATCCTCGACGAGATCCGCATGAGCTATCCCGAGGAATGGCAGAAGTCCCGCCGTATCCTCAAGGAGCGCGAGGAGCTTATGGCTTCCGCCGCCGCTCAGGCCGATTCCATCATCGCCGATGCTCAGCAGCAGGCCCTCACCATTGCCGGTGAGCAGGAGATTGTCCGCTTAGCTCAGCAGCAGGCCGACGACATTCGCGATCGTGCCCAGCAGTATGAGCGCGAGACGCGCTATGCCGCCGAGGATTACGCCGAGCAGGTCTTTACGCACCTCGAGGAGAACCTCAAGAGCCTGACCGGCACGGTGACCCGTTGCCGTCAGCAGCTCAACGAGGGTGCCGCCCAGCAGAATGGTCAGTGGTAATGGCTGAGTTCCCGAACGTTACCGTTGATCTTTCCGAGCAGCTCGAGTTTCCCGGAGACTCGTATCCGCTGACCGGTAAGGTCGATGTTGCCACCTATACGGTGGGCGAGAAGGAGTACCGGCTGCAGGACGGCATCGACTACGATGTCGTCTTTACCAATGCCGGCACCGGTGTTCTGCTTACGGGCATGGTCCGCGCGCATGCAACCGGTGAGTGCGACCGTTGCCTGGAGCCCGCTTCGTTTGATATCGCCGGTGAGATCGAGGAATTCTATCTCTTTAACGAGCCCGAGGATCCCGAGGCCTACGAAGACGGCTACGAGCTGCTGGGCGAGGATCGCATCGTCGATCTGGGTGAGCCCATCAACGACGCGGTTGTCATGGACACGCCGTTCGTTGTCCTGTGCAAGCCCGATTGTCGCGGCCTATGCCCCACCTGCGGCATCAATCTCAACGTCGAGCAATGCGATTGCGCCGCTCAAGCAGAGGCCGAATGGGCCGCTGCCACGGAAAATCCATTTGCAGCATTGAAGAATCTCAAGCTTGACGAGTAAAACTGTGGTAGTATCGCTATTTGCGCGTAATCGCCACACTGGATAGTTCATAAGGAAGGTCACTATGCCCGTACCTAAACAAAAGCAGGGTCGTATCCGCACTCACACCCGCCGTTCCGCCAACATGAAGATCTCGGCTGCGGCTCAGTCCACGTGCCCCCGTTGCGGCGCTGTCAAGCTCCCGCACCACGTGTGCCCCAGCTGCGGTTTCTACAAGGACCGCGAGGTTATCGTTACCGAGTAACTGTATACTCTGGATGCGATACCGTTCCAACTGGAACCACAATGGCCGGCTCAATGAGTCGGCCATTTTTGTATAAGGAGCATGTATATGAGTAACGTTCGCGTTTGTGTAGACGTTGTGGGCGGAGACGAGAAGCCTCAGGTTGTCCTCGACGGTATCGAGGCGGCGCTTGCGGCGGATCCCGATATCGAGGTCTTGGCCGTCGGTCCCGCAGAGATCGTGAACCCCTTTGCCGCGGCTCACGCTCGCGTTGAGGCCTTGGAGGCGCCCGATGTCATCGCCATGGATGACGATCCCATTCGAGCCGTCATGACCAAGCGCAAGTCCTCGATTGTGCTTGCCTGCCGCGCTATCAAGAAGGGTAACGCGGATGCCTTCTTCTCTGCCGGCTCCACCGGCGCCATGACCGCTGCCGCTACTGCCTACGTGACGCCATTTAGGTATCAGGCCGAGGGCAAGAAGCAGCCGGTGCGTCCGTGCCTCACCAATGCACTGCCCAACCGCGCCGGCGGCCTGACGGTCCTCTGCGACATGGGCGCCAACCCCGATGTCGAGGTCGACGACATGGTGCGTTTTGCCCAGATGGGTAGCGCCTATGCGCGCGTCGTCTTGGGCATTGAGCATCCCCGCGTCGGTCTGCTTGCCAACGGCACCGAGGATGAGAAGGGCTCCAACTTCACCAAGTCGTGCTTCCCGGCCATGAAGGCCGCTGTTCCCGGTTTTGTGGGCAACTGCGAGGGCACCGATCTTACGTCGGGCAATTTTGATGTCGTGGTCGCCGACGGCATGTCGGGCAACATCGCACTCAAGGCCACCGAGGGCGCTGCCAAGTTTTTGCTGCAGGAGCTCAAGGGTGTCTTTATGTCTTCGCTCGGCACCAAGATTGCCGCGCTGCTCATCAAAAAGCAGATGCGCGAGATCAAGGCAAAGCTCTCGGGTGATGCTAAGGGTGGCGCCATTCTGCTGGGCCTGCGTGGCGTAGTTCTGATCGGCCATGGTGCCACCTCAGTCGAGGCCGTCAAAAACGGTACGCTCGCCGCGGCGGAGGCCGTGCGCGCCGGGCTTGTCGAGAACGTCGCCAACTCTATGGACGGCATCGTTTTGTAGGAGCGAGTTAGGGCGCTGTTATGTGCCTCGCGGCCTGCGTCGTGGGGTAGAATCAAAACCGTGTCTTGGCGCTGCGCTTGCGGCGCCAGCGCGTTGATGTTCACGCAATACGAGAGGAAGCGCTATGGACCGCTCCGAAATCTTCGATAAGATCGCCGAAGTTGTCGCCGATGTGCTGGGTGTCGACGTTGCCGAGATTAGCGACGAGACCACCTTCGACGATCTCGATGCCGATTCGCTCGAGCGTCTGCAGTTGGTGACGGCCATCGAGGACGAGTTCGACCTCGAGATCGATGACGAGACCCTGCTGTCGCTCAACTCTGTCGCCGACGCTGTCGACGCTATTGAAAACGCCAAGGAGGCCTAAGTCTTGGCTTTATCTCAACGACTCGCGCGCGCCCAGGAAATCCTGGGCCACGAGTTCAATAACAAGGTGCTGCTGCGCGCGGCGCTCACGCACCCCTCTGCCGTGGAAGGTCAGCCCGTCTCGGCGAGCTATGAGCGTCTTGAGTTTTTGGGCGATTCCATTTTGGGCGCCGTGGTTGCCCGTTCGCTCTTTGAATCCTATCCGGAGTTTGACGAGGGCAAGCTTACGCGCCTGAAGGTGTCCCTTGTCTCGGGTGCCACGCTGTCCGAGGTGTCCCATGAGCTGGGCCTCGACGACATCATCATCTTTGGTGCCTCCGAGACCGGTACCGGCGCGCGCGGCCTGCACTCGGCGCTCGAGAACGTCTACGAGTCGCTCGTGGGCGCGCTGTATCTGGATGCTGGCTGGGATGCGGCGGCGGAGTTCATTCACCGTACGCTTAAGCCGCACCTAGCCTCCGAGCGTGCCGAGCACCCCGCGAACCCCAAGTCGTTCTTGCAGGAGTGCGTGCAGGCCGACGGCCACGAGCCTCCGGCGTACAAGCTCGTTGGCTCTGAGGGCCCGGCGCACGCACCGACCTTTACCGCCGTGGTTCTCATCGACGGTATTCGCCAGGGCCGCGGCACCGGTTCCTCCAAGAAGGAGGCCGAGGGAGCCGCTGCGCTCGAGGCGCTCGACCGCATGGGTTACACCACCAACGGCGTGATTCTCAACAAGAAGCCTGTTTAAGCGAGGAACCGTGTATCTCAAGTCCCTCACGCTCAAAGGGTTCAAGTCGTTTGCCGACCGCGCCCATATGACGTTTGAGCCGGGCCTAACCGTCATCGTCGGTCCCAACGGCTCGGGAAAATCGAACATCTCCGACTCGATTCTGTGGGTCCTGGGTGAGCAGAGCGCCAAGCAGCTGCGCGGCCAGGCCATGGAGGACGTCATCTTCTCGGGCTCGTCGGCGCGCAAGCCGGTGGGTGTGGCCGAGGTCACGCTGGTGCTCGATAACTCGGACCATATGCTGCCCGTCGACTTTGACGAGGTGGCTATCACCCGCCGCATGTATCGCTCGGGCGAGAGTGAGTACCTCATCAACTCGAGCCCGTGCCGCCTGATGGACATCCAGGACATCCTGCACGACTCGGGACTGGGCAAGGATACGCATTCCATCATCAGCCAGGGCAAGCTCGATGCCATTTTGCAGAGCCGCCCCGAGGAGCGTCGTGCCCTCATTGAAGAGGCCGCCGGCATCTCCAAGCACAAGCGCCGCAAGGAGCGTGCGCTCAAAAAGATTAAATCGATGGACGAGCACCTGACCCGTGCCCGCGATATCAACAAGGAAATCGCCCGTCAGCTGCGACCGCTGGAGCGTCAGGTTGATCGCGCGCGCAAGTACAAAGAGCTGTCCTCGCGCGCGAACGAGCTTACGCAGATGCTGGCCGTCGACGAGCTGCGTTCGCTGCAATCGCAGTGGAACGACCTGGAGAGCCGCTCTAAGGAGGGCGCCGCCGAGCTTGAGCTTGCGCAGTACCGTCTGGGTGAGAAAGAGCGCGAGCTCGAGAAGCTCCAGGTCATGCTCGAAGAAAAGGGCCTGTTTGTGGGCGACTTGGGCGAGCAGCGCCGCCACATGCAAGATGTGGTCGGCCGCATTAATTCCGACATGCGCCTGCTCGAGGAAAAGGGCCACAACATGGTGTCGCGCCTGTCCGACATGCGCGGCCAGATCTCGAGCTCCGAGCATCAGCGCCGTCGCTTAGTCGAGGAGCTCGAGGATGCGCGTGCCCAGCTTGAGGAAGTGACCGGCGCGCATATGCAGGCCCAGGAGGACGTCGACGCCGCTGGTCCTGCCGCCGCCGAGCTTCACGAGCGCCGCGTGGCGCTTGATGCGCAGATTTCGCAGTTCATGCGCGAGCAGCGCGATGTGCAGCGTGTGGCCGATAACGCCGCGCTCGAGCTCGCCAAGGTGAAGGACTCGCTGAGCAACGCTGAGGTCGAGGACAACATGTACGCCTCGCGCCTGGAGCAGATTGATGAACAGCTCGAGGAGGTCACAGCATCGCTTGATAGCCGCCGCGACCGTGCTGAGGAGCTTGAGAGCGCCCTTGTGGCGGCTCGTCAGGCCCAGAGCGATTCGCGCGAGGCCACCGAGACGGCACGCGCTGCCCTCAAGGACCTGCGTGCCCGCGAGGGCGAGGCGCGCAACAAGCTGTCCGAGGTACGCTCGGAGCTTGCCAGCCAAAAGAAGCTCGATGCCCGCATGGCAGACAGCTCGCCGCTCGTAAGCCGTCTGGTGGGCGCGCTGGGCGACGATGTTTCGGGCCGTCTGGGTGATGTGCTCGAGGCACCGCGTGAGCTTGAGGGCCTGGTTGAGCAGCTGCTCGCCGGCGATATCGATGCCCTGTTGTTCGATAACGCTGCCGCACTCGAGCGCGCCGGTCGCGCCGCCCTGGACCAGAAGAAGGCCTCGGGCGAGGCGCTGCTGATGGCGCGCGGCGTGAGCGGCTCTGCTGCCGCCGAGGGTGCTGCCGGTACCCGTCTTGTTGATCGTCTGTCCGTGCGTGAGGGCTACGGTCCTGTTGTCGAGGCACTGCTCGGCGGCTATTACGTGGTCGATGATTTGGCTGCCGCATTGGCCGCGCCCGTCGTTGACGGTGTGACCTACGTGACGCCCGATGGCGCCCGCGTGAGCTGTGGCGGCTTGGTGCGCGTGGGGCTCGATGCCGGCGAGGCTTCGGGCGCTTTGGAGCGCAAGCGTCGTATCCGCGAGCTGGAGGGCCTGGAGCCCGATCTGGCTGCCATGTTTGAGCATGTTTCGGACCAAGTCGTTGAGGCCAACCTCGCCGTCGAGGAGGCCCGTGCCGCCGAGGGCGATGCCGCTGGCGAGATCGCCCGTCTTGAGGGCGAGCGCCGCTCGCTGCTCTCCGAGATCGGTCGCCTGGAGCAAAGCGCCAACAATGCCGAGGTCGAGCGCGTGCGCATCTCCAAGCGCCGTGAGCAGGCCGCTGAGGCCGTCCGTGCCGCTCGTCCACGCGTGGATGAACTTACTCGCTCGCGTGACGAAGCTCGTGCGCAGGCGAGCGACTTAGGTCTCCAGATTGCTGAGGCCAACGACGAGCTCGACCGCGTGCGCCGTGACGATTCCGAGGCTGCCGGTAAGCTCGCCGACGCCAAGGTGCGTCTGGCCCAGACGAGCGAGCGCCTGCGTTCGCTGAAGGGCCGCGTGCCCGATCTGGAGCATCGCCTTGAGGGCATCGACCGTCGTATCCGCGGGACGCGTCAGGCCTCACGCTCGCTCGAGTTGCTGCGCCTACGCGTCGATCCCATGCACGAGCGCTACTCGGCCCTGTTGGAGCGCGCCTCGGACTGGGCTGCGCGCCTGCGCGATCAGGCGACGCTTGAGGAGGCGGACTCGGCTTCGCTTAAGAAGACCATCGAGGACGCCAAGGCCGAGGTCGCCCGCGCCAAAGACCGGGTCGATGCTGCCGCCACGACGCAAAACGAGTTCAAGGTCGCGCGTGGCAAGCTCGAGGTGCAGGTAGAGGCTGCCATCAAGGCCATCACCGCCGATGGCACCACGGTGCTTGAGGAAGCGCTTATGCTGCCGGCGCCCACCGATCGCGACGCCGCCGAGCGCGAGCTTAATCAACTCGCGCGCCAGATCAACAACTTGGGCCCCGTGAACCAGGTTGCCATGGAGGAGTACGAGCAGCTCAAGCGCCGCGCCGATTACATCGAGGAGCAGCTGGCCGATCTTGAGAGCGCGCGCAAGGCGCTCACCAAGATCACCGTGGCCATCGACCGCAAGATGCGTAAAGCCTTCCTGGTGACGTTTGAGAAGGTTGATGCGAATTTCCGCGAGATCTTCGCCATGCTCTTTCCGGGCGGTCAGGCTCACCTTGAGATGACCGATCCCGAGCATCCGGCCGAGACGGGCATTGAGGTCGTGGCGCAGCCGCGCGGCAAGCGCATCACCAAGATGATGCTCATGTCGGGTGGCGAGAAGAGCCTGACGGCGCTCGCACTGCTCTTTGCCGTGTACCGCACGCGCACGGTGCCGTTCTATGTGCTGGACGAGGTCGAGGCGGCGCTCGACGACGCCAACCTGTCTAAGCTCATCGGCGCGCTCGATGTGCTGCGTTCCGATACGCAGCTCTTGGTAATCTCGCATCAGCGCCGTACTATGGAGGATGCTGACGTTCTCTACGGCGTCTCGATGCAAGCCGACGGCGTCAGTCGCGTCGTCTCGCAAAAACTCGATCGCGAAACCGGAAAGGTCGTGAATGCATAATGGGATTCTTTGACGCACTCTCACGCGGACTTGAGCGCAGCCGCGAGGCCCTTAACGAGGTCTTCTATTTTGGCGGTGAGGTCGACGAGGATTTTTGGGAGGACCTTGAGGACACCCTCGTCATGGGTGACATGGGTGCCGAGGTCGCCATTCAGGTCTCCGATGACCTGCGCGATGCCGCCGCCAAGAAGAACCTCAAGACCGCCCCGCAGCTTCGTCGCGCCCTGGCCGAGCAACTCGAGGGCCATTTTGTGCCCGTCGAGCGCGATCCGTTCGCCGATACGCCGAGCTGCGTGCTGTTTGTCGGTATTAACGGTGCCGGCAAGACCACCACGGTCGGCAAGATTGCGAGCGCCATGGCCGCCCGCGGCAAGAACGTGGTGATCGGTTCGGCCGACACCTTCCGTGCCGCCGCCATCGAGCAGCTCGATGTGTGGGGCCAGCGCGCCGGCGTACCGGTTATCAAGCGTGACCGCGGCTCCGATCCGGCGAGCGTGTGCTATGACGTACTTGACGAGGCCGATAAGCGCGGCAGCGACCTGGTGCTCATCGATACCGCCGGCCGTCTGCACACGAGCCCCGAGCTCATGCGCGAGCTTGCCAAGGTGGTCAATGTGACCCGTAAGCGCGCCGCCAATATGGCCTCCGGTCCCATGCCGGTTTCGGTCGTGCTTGTGATCGATGCCGCCACTGGTCAGAACGGTCTGAACCAGGCGCTCGAGTTTAACGAGGCGCTGGGCCTGGACGGTATTATCATGACTAAGCTCGACGGCACGGCTAAGGGCGGTATCGCCATGGCCGTGGCCGAGAAGCTCAAGCTCCCGATCCTGCGCATCGGCGTGGGCGAGCAGGTCGATGACCTGCAGGAGTTTAACGCCAAAGATTTCTGCCGCGCCCTGGTGGGCGAGTCCAATTAAGGAGTGACTAGTGTTTGATTCTCTGAGCGATCGCCTCAACGACACATTTGACCGCCTGCGCGGCAAGGGTAAGCTGACCGAGGCCGATATCACTTCGGCCATGCGCGACATTCGCATGGCGCTGCTCGAGGCCGACGTTAACTTTAAGGTCGTCAAGGAGTTCGTTGCCAAGACCAAGGAGCGCTGCATGACCGCCGAGGTCATGGAGTCGCTGTCGCCGGCGCAAAACGTCGTCAAGATCGTGCTCGACGAGCTCACCGAGATGCTCGGCTCCACCGAGAGTAAGCTCGTTTTTAGCAATCGCATTCCTAATGTCATCATGCTCGTGGGCCTGCAGGGCTCCGGTAAGACCACGGCAGCCGTAAAGCTTGCCTACCTGCTCAAGAAGCAGGGCCGCTCGCCGTTGCTCGCAGCGTGCGACGTCTACCGTCCCGCCGCTGCCGACCAGCTGGCCACGCTCGGTGGCGAGATTGGCGTACCGGTCTTCCGCGGCGACGGTGCGCACCCGGTCGGCATTGCCAAGGGTGCCATCCAGGAGGCCGTCGACCACCTGCGTGACGTGGTCATCGTCGATACCGCCGGTCGTCTTCAGATCGACGAGCAGATGATGCAGGAGGCCGTTGACATCAAGAAGGCCGTCAAGCCCGACCAGGTGCTGATGGTCGTCGACGCCATGACCGGCCAGGACATCGTCAACGTGGTCTCGACGTTTGCCGAGCGCACCGATTTTGACGGCGTGATCATCTCCAAGCTCGACGGCGATGCCCGTGGCGGTGGCGCACTTTCGGTGCGTCAGGTGACCGGCAAGCCCATCAAGTTCGTGAGCATGGGCGAGAAACCCGACTCGCTGGAGCCGTTTTACCCGGACCGCATGGCCAAGCGAATCTTGGGCATGGGCGACGTCGTCGGCATCATCGAGAAGGCCCAGGAGGCAGCCGATGCAGAGCAGCTCGAGGCTGCCGAGCGTATGCTGCGCGAGGGCTTCACCATGAACGATATGCTTGACCAGATGAAGGCCGTCAAGAAGATGGGCGGCATGAAGGGCATTCTGGGCATGCTCCCCGGTGGTCAGCGTGCACTCAACCAGATGGGCGGCAACCTGGACGAGGGCATCTTCGATAAGAACGAGGCCATCATCATGTCGATGACCAAGGAAGAGCGCCTGCGTCCCTCCATCATCAACGGTCAGCGTCGCGCCCGCATTGCCAAGGGCGCCGGCGTAACCCCCACCGAGGTCAACAGCCTTATGAAGCAGTGGGGCGAGATGAATAAGATGATGGGCCGCATGCGCACGATGGCCAATCAGGCACAGGCCGTCGGCAAGAAGGGCAAAAAGGGCAAGAAGGGCAAGAAGATGCGCATGCCCAATATCCCTGGGCTGGACGCTATGGGTCTGGGCGGCATGGGCGGCCTGGGTACGGGCGGTCCCAAGTCCGATATGGAGCTGCTGCGCCAGATGGAAGCGCAGATGCGTAGTAAGAAATAGAGCTGTAATTCCAGCTTGATATGGCAAAGGCCACTCGGAAGCTACCGGGTGGCCTTTGCTGTTGGCTTTGATTGTTGGGTTGCGTTCGGCTTCGCGCCCCGAGCTCGCGGTGCCGTGCCGTTAGTGGCAGCCGCAGCCCTCGTGGCCTTCGTGGTCGTGGTGGCCGTGGCAGCCGCAGGACCCGCCATGCTCATGGGTGTGCTCGTGGTCATGGCCGTGGCAGCCGCACGTGGCCTCGCCGTTCTGTGCGAGCGTGCCGGCGATAAGGGCCTCGACGCAAGCGTCGCAGCTGCCCTGGGCACCTGCGTATACCGTGATGCCGGCTTGGGCAAGCGCGTTGATAGCGCCACCGCCGATTCCACCGCAGATGAGCGTGTCCACGCCGCCGTTGGCGAGCAGGCCCGCAAGTGCGCCGTGGCCGGTGCCGCCGGTGCCCACGACCTGCTCGTTGAGCACCTTGCCGTCCTGAATGTCGTAGATCTTGAACTGCTCGCTGCGGCCAAAGTGCATAAAGATGTTGCCGTTGTCGTACGTGGTTGCCACCCTCATGGTGCCGACCTCCTTTGCTGGCCATGCGGCCGTTGTCGTGGTGATGGGGGAGTACGCGATATTGCCGCCTTCGATGATGAGCGCCCGACCATTGACCAGCGCGTTTGCCACCTTGCGATGCGTTCGGCTGCAAATAGCCGCCACCGTGGCGCGCGCGATGCCCATCTGCTGTGCGACTGCCTCTTGGCTAAGGCCTTCCAGGTCGCACAGGCGCAGCACCTCGAGTTCGTCGATCGTCATGTCGATGGCGTCTCCGCTGGCTAGGCCGTCAGGGGTAAAGCCGCGGTATTCGGGGATGATCCCGACGCGGCGCAGTTTCTCGCGTCTTCCTGCCATGCGCCCTCCTTATCTGACATATGTCAACAATAGGATAACGCGCATGCGCCGCAGAGCAAGGCATTTTTGGCATATGTCAGAAAAGCAAAGGTGTTGCGTTGGCGCAGACGGTGCTGTGCTGCCGTGCATTGCGTGTGCCGGCCCAAGTGTCCAATCCGACACTCGCGCGCCTGGGCTATAATAAAAAATAGCCTATAGGCAACTGACAGGAGGGTCAATGAGCAAAGCTGATCAACAGTTTGTAACCATGTGCCGCGATATCTTGGACCATGGCACCACGACCGAGGGCCAAAAGGTCCGCCCGGTGTGGGAGGACGGCACCCCTGCCTATACCATTAAAAACTTTGGCGTTACGGCGCGCTACGACCTGCGCGAGGAGTTCCCCGCGCTTACGCTGCGTCGTACGGCGCTCAAGTCCGCTATGGACGAGATCCTGTGGATCTATCAAAAGAAGTCCAATAACGTGCATGACCTCAACAGCCATATTTGGGACGAGTGGGCCGACGAGACCGGCTCCATCGGCAAGGCGTACGGGTACCAGATTGGCCAGAAGAGCCATTATGCCGAGGGCGACTTTGACCAGATGGATCGCGTGCTGTACGACCTTAAGAACACTCCGTACAGCCGCCGCATTATGACGAATACCTACGTGTTTAGCGACCTGTCCGAGATGCACCTGTATCCGTGCGCCTACAGCGTGACGTATAACGTGACGCAGCGCCCGCAGGATGACAAACCGACGCTCAACATGATTCTCAACCAGCGTAGCCAGGACATTTTGGCCGCGAACAACTGGAATGTGTGCCAGTACGCCATTTTGCTGATGATGGTTGCGCAGTCGGTCGATATGATCGCTGGCGAGCTGCTGCATGTGATTGCCGATGCCCACATTTACGACCGTCATCTCGATATCGTCCGCGAGCTTATCGAGCGTCCGCAGTTTGCCGCGCCCAAGGTAACGCTCAACCCCGATGTGCATGACTTCTATGCGTTTACGACCGATGATTTGATTGTCGAGGGCTATGAGCACGGCCCGCAGGTCAAGAACATCCCCATTGCGGTGTAGGTGACGCGCATGACGTGTAAGCTTTCTGCCATCGTCGCCGTATGTGACGATTGGGGTATTGGGTGCGAGGGTGACATGGTCGTGTCCAATCGCTCCGATATGCGCCATTTTGTGGCGTGCACCAAAGGTTGCCCGGTCATTATGGGACGCAAGACGCTGCTGAGTTTTCCCGGCGGGCGTCCGCTTAAGAACCGTCGCAATATCGTACTCACCCGCGACGAGAGCTTTGCTGCCGAGGGCATCGACGTGGTGCATAGCGTCGACGAAGCGCTCGCTGCGGTTGCCGATGAGCCCGTTGCGTGGGTGATCGGCGGTGGCGAGGTGTATCGTCAGTTTTTGCCGTACTGCGTGGAGGCCGAGGTCACGCATGACCACTGCGTCCATCCCGTGGACACGTGCTTTCCCGACTTGGACGCCGATCCCGCGTGGGAGATTGCGCGGCGTGGCGGTGCTGCCACGATTGCCTCGGGCGAGGGCGACGAGGGTGTCGATTATGAGTTCGTGACGTATCGTCGCGTTGATGCGTAAATCGTCTGGCGTGAACGGTATCATCGGGTTGTTTGAATGCATGGGGCGGCGCTTAGCGTCGCCTCGTTTGGTATAGATGTGCTGTAAAGAAGGGTGCGGGCTGGCTGCTATGACTGATGCCGTTGAGGTGCTGCGAATCGATTCGCTCGAGGACGAGCGGCTCGATGCCTACGTGCGACTGACCGAGCGCGAGCTGCGCTGCGTGCTGGAGCCGCAAAAGGGCATCTTTATCGCCGAGAGTGCCAAGGTCATCGAGCGTGCGGTGCGCGCCGGATACCAGCCGGTGAGCTTTCTTTTGGGCGAACGCTGGCTCGATCAGATGATGCCGCTGTTTGAGCGCCTGGTTGTGCGCGAGGGCGCGGGTCCGGTTCCTGTGTTCGTGGCCTCGATGGAGCTTATGGAGCAGCTGACGGGCTTTAACGTGACGCGCGGTGCGCTCGCGGCATTCCGTCGTCCACGTCAGATTCCGGTTGATGAGTTCTTGGGCGGCGTCGTCGAGGCGGCGGGAGAGCGCCCGGTGCGCGTGTGCGTCCTCGAGGGCATTGTCGACCACACCAACGTCGGCGCGATTTTCCGCTCGGCGGCTGCGTTGAATGTCGATGGCATTTTGGTGAGCCCCACGTGCTGTGACCCGCTGTACCGTCGCTCGGCCCGCGTGAGCATGGGCACGGTGTTCCAGGTGCCCTGGACGCGCATTGGCAGCGAGGCGCGCGTATGGCCGCATGATGGGCTGGCGGTGCTGCACGATGCCGGCTTCTCGTGTGCCGCCATGGCGTTGACAGATGATTCG
Organism: uncultured Collinsella sp.; assembly: GCA_902388345.1. Classification (GTDB taxonomy): domain Bacteria; phylum Actinomycetota; class Coriobacteriia; order Coriobacteriales; family Coriobacteriaceae; genus Collinsella. The sequence goes on along the minus strand of CABMOY010000029.1, from coordinate 5,038 downwards.
GTGTCGTTGGACGATCCCGCGCTGCAGGAGATTGACCGCCTGGCAATCTTTATGGGCACCGAGGGTGCTGGCTTGGTCACCAAGACCATTGCAGGCTGCGACCGCGCCGTGCGTATTCCGATGGCGCATGGGGTCGATTCGCTCAACGTGGCCGCGGCGAGTGCCGTCGCCTTTTGGCAGCTGTGCCCGCATGTGAGTAATGAGTATCACTACCAGCCGGGTTTGTATCACTAGCGGGGTGCTCTCGAGCTTTGCCGCCGGGGGTGTTTCTGCTGCCTTCGGTCAGTGTTAAGCTGATAATGGCTTTGCCGCTCAATTGATGTTTTGTTGTTTGACGTACGCTGGCGGGGAGGGCGTGTGGCTAAGAAATCTACGGCTATCGATGTAACGCAGGGTGTCATTTGGCAGCAGCTTCTGTCGCTGTGCGTTCCTATCTTCTTTAGTTCGTTTTTTCAGCAGGCATACACGCTTATCGGTACCTATATCGTCGGTCAGTTTGGCGGCAAGCTCGCGCTGGGTGGCATTCAGGCCACGATGGTGCTTACGGAGCTCTGCATTGGTTTTTGCGTCGGTGTGGGTGCCGGCTGTGCGGTCATTACAGGCCAGTTTTTTGGCCAGCACGATGACGAGCGCCTGAGCCGATCGGTCCATACAGCCATGACGCTCGCGCTGGTGGGCGGCATTGTCATTTCCATTCTGGGCATGGTGTTTGTCGAGCCGATGCTTGTGCTGATGAATACACCGCATGAGCTGCTGGCCGAGGGTGTGGCGTATGCCCGTTGCTACTTTGCCGCCATGTTTGCGGCGCTGCTGCTCAATATGGGGACGGCGCTGTTGCGCGCCGTGGGCGACACGCGTGGTCCGGCAGTCATTATTGCCTCCGGCTGCTTCGTCAACGTGGCGCTCGACATTCTCTTTGTCGCCGTGCTGCACATGGAAGCGCTGGGCTGCGGCATCGCGGTGGCGCTGACTATCTGCACCAATGCCACGATGATTGTGATCCGCATGACGCGCGCTCCGGGGGCGTGGCGGTTGTCGCTATCCAAGCTCGGTATTGACCCCGGTATCTGCAAGAGCATGCTTTCGTGCGGCTTGCCGCTGGGCATTCAGTCTGCGGCGTATTCGATCTCGAACGTGCTGATTCAGGTGTCGGTCAATTCGTTTGGTGCCGATGTCACGACCGCTTGGGGTCTTTCCGGCCGCCTGGACGGCATTATCTGGATGGTGACCGAGGCGCTCGGCGTGTCGATCACCACGTTCTCGGCGCAGAACTTTGGTGCGCGTAATTACGATCGCATGCGAAAGGGATACCACACGTCGCTCGTGCTGTCGTTTATGCTCATTGGTGGCCTGTCTGCCGTGCTGCTGGTGTTCTCGGGTCCGTTGTCGCGTTTGTTCATCGACGATGCCGCGATTTCGGCCTACACCACGACGATTCTTCATTTCATCGCGCCGTTTTACGCGATCTTCTCGATTATCGAAAACGCGTCGGGTTCCATCCGCGGCGCCGGCGTGAGCTTGCAGCCTATGATGCTCACGATCTTCGGCACGGTTGTGCTCCGCGTGGCGTGGGTGTTCGCGATTATGCCGCTCGACCCCTCGCTCGAGCATCTGCTGCTGGTCTACCCCGTAACCTGGGTAATAACCGCCACGATGTTCACCATCTACCACCACAGCGGCAACTGGCTAGGCCGCGCCACTGCCTAGCCATTGGGGACGTTCTTAAACGACTAGTATTCGATGCCCTGGCGGGCTAGGAGGCCTTCGTCGAAGTAGTGTTTGATGGGGCGCATTTCGGTTACTAGGTCGGCAAGGTCGGCGAGGGGCAGCAAGCCGCGGCCGGTGAGCACGAGCTCCGTGGTGGTCGGTTTCATCGCGATCAACGCTTCGACATCTTCGCGCGTCACAAAGCCCCGTCGCATGGCTTCTCCCAGTTCATCCAAGATCAGCACGTCGACCTGGCTAATCTGCTCGCGCGCCAGCTCCATGATCTGTGCGGCACAGGCTTCGGGCGTGTCGCGGTCGGCTTGTACGATGCGTAGCCCCAATCGAGGTGCTGCGTCATGTTCGGCGCAGTGCAGCTTCTTGGCAAACTGAAGCATGAGCACGTTAAGCCCATAGCCCGTGGCGCGCAGCGCGAGCCCCAGCGCAGCCGTCGTCTTGCCCTTGCCGTCGCCCGTGTAGATCTGAACCTTGCCGACTTCCAGTGATGCCATCTCTGTCCTTTCGTGCCCGGCGTCGGTTTATCGCCGTCCGGGTTGGGTATTCTAGAAAACATTATCAACCCCAGTAGATGGAGTTCAAGCAGATGGAGATGGATGACAATAAACGTAGACGGAATATGATCCTCTACGTGCTCATCGCCTTCGTCGTCTACCTCGTGCTCTCGACCGTTCTGTTCCCCAACATCGGTCACACGCAGCAGATTACGAAGACCGATTACTCGACGTTTGTCAAAGCGCTCGATAAGAAGAGTGTCGACAAGGTCGAGTACAACACGGACGATTACACGATTTATTACACCAAGAAGGGCGAGGACGAGAACATCGCCTACAAGACGACCGGTGTGCCGAACGATGCGGGCTTTACCGATCGTGTGCTTGAATCCGGTGCGTCCCTGGAATCGGTCGTTCCCGATAAAAACTCGGGTCTGATGACCTATTACCTGCTCACGCTCATCCTTCCCATGGCCATCTTCTTCCTCATCGGTTGGTGGCTCAACCGCCGCATGAAGAAGGCCATGGGTGATGACGGTCCCTCGATGAACTTTGGCGGCGGTGGTTTTGGCGGCGGTGGATTGGGCAAGTCCGGCGCGCGCGTGATTGCCTCCAAGGATGTCGGCGTGACCTTTAAGGACGTCGCCGGCCAGGAAGAGGCCAAGGAATCTCTCAAGGAGGTCGTCGACTTTCTGGAGAAGCCGCAGCGCTATGAGGAGATCGGCGCTAAGCTGCCGCGCGGCGCTCTCCTTGTTGGCCCTCCGGGCACCGGTAAGACCCTGCTCGCCAAGGCTGTTGCCGGTGAGGCGGGCGTTCCGTTCTTTAGCATTTCGGGTTCTGAGTTCGTGGAGATGTTCGTCGGCCGCGGTGCAGCCAAGGTTCGCGACCTGTTTAAGCAGGCCAAGGAAAAGGCCCCGTGCATCGTCTTTATCGACGAGATCGATACCATCGGCAAAAAGCGTGACGGCGGCGGCTTTAGCGGCAACGACGAGCGCGAGCAGACGCTCAACCAGCTGCTGACCGAGATGGACGGATTCGATAACCACAAGGGTATCGTCGTCCTCGCTGCGACCAACCGTCCCGACAGCCTTGATCCGGCCCTGCTGCGCCCCGGCCGCTTCGACCGCCGCATCCCCGTTGAGCTGCCCGACCTGACCGGTCGCAAGAATATCCTTGAACTGCACGCCAAGAGCGTGAAGACGCAGCCGCCGATCGACCTGACCGCGATCGCCCGCGCCACGCCTGGCGCCTCGGGTGCCGACCTGGCCAACATCATCAACGAGGGCGCCCTGCGCGCCGTTCGCGAGGGTCGAAAGCGCGCCACGCAGGACGATTTTGAGGAGTCGGTTGAGGTTGTCATCGCCGGTCAGCAGCGCAAGTCCACGGTGCTGTCCGACCACGAGAAGCAGGTCGTTTCCTACCACGAGATCGGTCACGCCATCGTCGCCGCCCGCCAGAAGGGCTCGGCGCCGGTCACGAAGATCACCATCGTGCCGCGCACGAGTGGTGCTCTGGGCTACACCATGCAGGTCGAGGAGGATGAGCGCTTCCTGACCACGCGCCAGGAGGTGCTCGACAAGCTCGCCGTCTACTGCGGCGGACGTGCTGCCGAGGAGCTCATCTTTGGCGAGATGACGACTGGCGCCGCCAACGATATCGAGCAGGCTACCAAGCTCGCCCGCAACATGGTGACGCGCTTTGGTATGTCGGAAGAGTTTGGAATGATGGCGCTCGGTACCGTGCAGAATGCGTATCTCAACCAGGACACGTCGCTCACTTGCGCCCCCGGTACGGCCGAGCGCGTGGACGCAATTGTCGCCAAGCTGATTGAGGATGCGCACGACCGCGCCCTGCAGATCCTCAAGGAGAACAAGTTTAAGCTGCACGAGCTGGCTCGTTATCTGTACAAGAAGGAGACGATCACGGGCGAGGAGTTTATGAATCTTCTTACGCGCGAGAATCCGCTGATGCCAAAGCAGCAGTAAGGCTGCCTGCGCAGTGTCGAACGCCCCATTTGAGTGTCCATCTCAAATGGGGCGTTCTGCTTGAGGGAGATGCAAATGAAGATCGTGGTGAGTGCCTGCTTGATGGGCGAGAGCTGCAAGTATAACGGACTTGACAATTACCATCGCAAGCTGGTCGAGGCTTGCGAGCGTACGGGGACCGAGGTCCTGCTGGTGTGCCCCGAGGTTTTTGGCGGTCTGCCTACGCCGCGCAAGCCGTCCGAGATTGTGGACGGTGAGGTCCGTACCTGCGAGGGTGTCTCTGTCGATCGCGAGTTTCGCCTAGGTGCCCAGCGTGCGCTCGATATGTGCGAGCACTTTGGCGGCCCGTCCGAGATTGCTGCCTGCATCCTTCAAGACCGTAGCCCCTCGTGCGGTGCGGGTCGCGTCTACGATGGCACCTTCAGCGGTACGCTCACCGCGGGCAACGGCGTTTTTGTCGATCTGCTGCTGCGTCACGGGTACCGTGTGATTCCGGCTAGCGAGTTCGATCCCAGCATGCTGGAACATTGTCCATAGCACTCGAACCCAACACTTCCTCACGGGTGACCGTTTTGGCATCATCCGTGAAGTTGATATTGAGTACGACCCGGTCATCAAAGACGTAGACCGAGTTGACAGGCGCCGTACCCAGGCAGTCCCTCCCCGCGGTCCTCGTGCAGGAATGCGTACACGGCCCTCCCGTCTCTTGCGCCCCTCCTGCCCCAAACCCTGCTAGGAACGAGTACAGCAAACTGGAATTTTCAAATTAGTCTTTGCAAATTACCTTTGAACCTTCACCATCAATTACAATTCCCTGACGGTTGTTAATTGGGCATA
>CABMOY010000028.1 GCA_902388345.1 uncultured Collinsella sp. | reverse complement strand
CCGACGCATCGCTCGCGTTAGAGCCGGTTTCAGAAACGACACCGTCGGCAGCACTGTCCGCGGCACCCGTGCCCTCGCCCGGCGTCGCAGCCTGAGCCACGGCCTCGGCAATGCCCTCGGCGCCCTCGGCCCACAACTGAGCCGGCGTGGTGCCAAAGGCCATCGCGAAGGCCAGGAATGCCACCAGGCCGCGCTTGGCTACACCGCGTGCAATCGCGCCACGGCGATGCAACGAGGCGCGCTCGCGCTCGTCCTCAAACATATCCATTTGTCCCCCATTGTCTGTACTTGGAGCGTTGCCTTGAGGCTGCCCCACGTCATCGCGCATGTTGCGCTCGAGTTCCCCCATCGGGATCTCTCTTCCCTCCAGAGCCCTATGCACACCGGCAGCATACGCCGCAGCCGCATGCAAGATGGGAGGCGATCCGACTTAACCTTAACGGCTCAGGCGCGCCGTCCGATCTGCGACGCGAACATCCCGAGCCAAGAGGAATTACGGTTACTGGTACAGCCGGGGACTTGCACCCCGATTCTCCCAAACGCGCAGGAAAACCGCGCATTCGTGCGTCTCCGCACCACCATCTAGGCCATCGATTATTACCGTCAGTATGGTATCACGCAAAAGGGCCTCGCACGCAGGCGAAGCCCAAGGTAAAAGCTATTGTTTGCGATAGGAGAATGCGGTGACGGTCGCGGCCTCTAGTGCTTGCCGCCGTGACTGTTGAGCCAGATATTGCGGCCCAGCATAAGCGCCAGCACCAGTGCGCTGACGTAGCCCATAAAGCCAATGACTGGGATGCCAAACACAACCGGCTCGATGCGTGCGTAGTACACCACCGACGAACCGATAAACAGACCAGCGATCACAATTGCCATCGACATGCGGTCGATAATTCCGCCCAGCTGTCGCAGCGCCTTATCGCTGCTCATGATCTGCGTGTTTACCTTAAGCTGGCCGCGCGTGAGCATACGCGAAGCCAAGCCCAGATACTCGGCCGCCTCGAGCGAGCCTTTTGCCGCGCGATAGCTGCTCGCGGCAAGATCGCGTCCCATATCACGCACGCGCGCATAGGTGCTTTTCTCGTTTTTAATGTGCGTTTGGATGATCTGGATCATGTTGATGTTGGGCATGTACTCGGTCAGCAAACCCTCGAGCGTCACCATGCCGCGGGCGAACATCGTTACCACGCTCGGCAGCTCAACGTCGTTTTTGCGCGCCAGGTTTAACAGCGAGGTCAAAAACTCGCCGATATCCAGATCCTTCAGGTCAAGGCCCGCAAAGTCAGCCACGATAAAGTCCAAATCGGACAAAAAGGCCGAATGATCGAGCTCAGCCGAGTCGCCACGCGTCACGGCGAAGCGCATGAGCGAATCCTTGAGCTTGGGCACGTCACCCTCGGCCACGGCGAAAATCATGTCCTTGACGATACCGCGATCGTGACTCGACATGCGTCCGACCATGCCCAAGTCGATAAAGTAAACGATGCCGTCCTTGAGAATAATGTTTCCCGCATGCGGGTCGGCATGGAAAAAGCCGTCATCGAGCACCTGCGTCGAGTAATCCTCGACGATTGCGGCACCGATCTTTTCCAAGTCATAGCCCTCGGCCACCAAGCGTTCAGGATCGGCGATCGAAATGCCGTCGACGTAGTCCATAACCACCACGTGCTCGGTGCACAGGTCCAGATAGGATTTAGGACACGTCACGCCATGAACGCTCTTATGGAACTCGTAGAAGTCGTTGAGGTTTTTGGCCTCGGCCAAAAAGTTGGTCTCCTCGCGAAACGAGGTCCACAACTCCTCGACTACGCCGTGCAGGTCAACAAATTGATCGGTGTTGACGAACTTGGAAACGATACGCACCACCGAGCGGATGATATCGATGTCCTGTGCCATAACCTGCTGCGCACCGGGGCGCTGCACCTTGACGGCCACGTCCTCGCCCGTCACCAGACGAGCGCGGTGCACCTGCGCGAGCGATGCGCTACCAAGCGGATTGGGGTCGATCGCATCGAACATCTCCCCCAGGCGCAGGCCGTATTCTTCTTCCAGACAACTGAGTACGACCTCGTACGGCACCGGCTCCACGTCGGAGCGCAGACGACGCAGCTCGTCGCAAAAGCGTTGCGGCAGAATCTCGGACCGGTTGGCCAGAATCTGCCCCATCTTGACGAACATGGGGCCGAGTTCCTCGAGCAGGCGGCGCAAACGAACCGGCGTGAGGTTATCCCACACGCGGTACTTTTTGACCAGGCGAACAATCTGTCCGATGCGCTCGCGGCGACCCGCCGGCGTGAGCTGGTATTCCTCGTCCGGCGCCATCGCGTCGGGCTCCTCGGGGACCATATCGACAGCGCGCGGCTTCTTGCGAGCGCCCGAGACGACGGCATCGACCTCATCGACAACCGCCGCCTCGTCACCCAAGGGATCTAGATTGTTGTAATCGGTGGTGGAATCTGCCATCTGCGCTGCTACTCGGCCTCTTCGGTATCCTTCGCATCGTCGGGCTCAACGGACTCGACGGGCACCGAGGTCACGTTGTCCTCGACCGAATCGACGATGTCGCGCACATGGGCCAGGAAGGCCGTGCGCTCGGGGGCGGTCATGACACGGACGCGGGCCAGGATGAGCTCGTCGAGCACGCGCTGGGCCGCGGTCTCGCCCTGCATGCCCAAGCGCTCGGTCAGATCGGAGATGGTGCCACCGGCCTGCTCAAACATGTCGGACACACTGCGGGCGATATCGGGGGTGGCGGTGTCCTTGCGAACCTGTTCGCCCTTGGTATTAAGGTCGTCGAGGACCTTTTTGCCGCCTTCGACGGCAACGGCGGCAGCGCCAAAGCCAACGTTGATGGCGCCGTTAACAAGCTGATCGAGTTTCATAACCATGGTTGTCTCCAATCATAAACAACTGCATTGGCGTTCTTGTACCCAAGATCGAGTGAAAGCGACAAAGCGTTTTAGCGCTATTCGATCGACGGGAAATCCCTACCTCACGTTGTCGTTCATCGCGAAAGAGTTCTTCATGGCGCAGCTCGTAGTGTAGAGCACCTTGCCCAGTAGAGCATCGGTTTCCACGCGAACACGCTCGGCAAAGGCCTCGTTGGCGCGTGCAAGTTCGGCAGGCACTTCGGCCTCGGGCAGCGCGGCTACGACAGCGTCAACGTCGTGAATCTGCTTGTGGCCCATGCCGCCGACCTTCTCCTGGTAGTCCTCCACAGCGCGGCCGCACTCATGGAAGCGGACGTCGGCCAGCGCTCCGATCAGGCGGTTGGCCCAGTAGAAATTTTCGGACGTCACGCGAGCCTGCGTGTCGGCATAGTATTCGGGCATGGTCTCGACGTTGGCGTACAGCGGAACCAGCGCGTTAAACGAGTTGGAGCCAAAGGCCATCCACTGCACGGCGCGGTAGGCCGGATGCGCATAGGGGCGCAGCTGCAGCACAGCGAGCTGGCTGTTGCGGTTGATGCCGATGGGGCGATAGGCGCCACGCGTGGCGGGCGTGCCCTTGCTGCCGTAGCAGTCGTACTCCGTGCCCTGGTAGTGGCTCGAGAGTACGTACTTGATGTCCTCGATGGTCACCTTGCGCTCGGGCACGCGGCTCCAGGGAATATCGTCGCTCTCGGGCGTGTAGTCGGCCTCGGGACCGTCCCACACATCGCTGGGGTTAAGGCAGCGCTGCATATACCAGGCGCGCGGCGTGTTGTAGACGTGGTCGCTGTCGCTGTGCGAGCCAAAGGCCTCGCGCGGGTTGAAGACCGCGGCCGGACCGTCGCCCTCGACGCCCAGCGTCAGGTCCAGATGCCACTCGGCCATCCAAGCGCGCAGGTCGGCGGAGCACATGTGATCGGCCTGGGCGCCCTCGGCGTCATCCAGGTCAAAGCTGTCGATACCCAGCTGGTTGGGCATGGTCACATAGGCGTCGTCAGGCACGCGCTTGGCGATCCAGTGGTGGCCGCCGATGGTCTCGAGCCACCAGATCTCGTCCACGTCGCTAAAGGCGATGCCGTTGTTCTCGTAGGTGCCGTAGCGCTCGAGCAGATCACCCAGGATACGAACGCCGTCGCGAGCGGACTTGGCATACGGCAGGACCAGGGTCACCATGTCCTCCTCGCCCAAGCCACCGGGCTGCGCCGGAACGTATCCATCCTCGCCTTCGTTGCCCTTGGCAGGCAGGTAGTCCACAAGCGGGTCGGCGCCGCGGACGCGCTCGTTGGTGGTGAGCGTCTCGGTTGCGGACATGCCGACATTGAGCTCGTTGAAACCGGCCTCGGCCCAGATGCCGTGGCCCGGGACAACATCGGGGACGCTCGTGTAGCGCATGGGATTGTCGGACAGCTCAACGGTTAGGTGACTCAGGACGCTCGTGTAGACGCGCGGCTGCTCGTCGGGATGCACCACGCGCATACGCTTGGGCTCAAACACCCCGTTGGACGAGTCCTCGTTACGCGCGACCAGGGTCGACCCGTCGTAGCTCGCATTCTTACCAACCAAAATCGTTGTGCACGGCATGCGCATCCTCCTTGAGCGAAGAAATCAAACGGTAACAGTGTATCGCTTCGGCGCAAAAAGGGCGAAACCGCCGCCCCGGCAGCCCCCTCGAGATCCCTGTGGTCAAAAAATGCCAAATATGAGTACTGTCACAAATTTAGTAGCAGCAATTTAACCGAATGCAGGTGTCGATAATCTACATTTGTTCAAAAGCTTGACAATGTAATTCCTCATAAGTACAATAAAATAGGCTCTCTATCGATAATTAATACCGATTGAGAGCCAAAATGACCTAAAGCATATGTGACTATCTTGGCAACAGTACTCATATTTGGCGTTTTTTGGCCACGTGGTATATGTCTAACCCCTCAAACAGCCCAAAACGCCTATTTCGATGCGCGCTCCGCCGCCTCGATCACGTGTTTGGCGAGAATCGCCGTCGTTACAGCGCCCACGCCACCCGGCACGGGAGTAATTGAGCCAACGATCGGCTCTGCAGCATCAAAATCGACGTCGCCGACCAGCTTGCCGGCGGCCTCGTCCCAGTTAATGCCCACATCGATGATCGTCTGGCCCTCGCGAACCGCATCCGCGCCAATCGTGCGCGCGCGTCCAACGGCCGCAACCACAATATCAGCCGCACGGCACTCGGCAGCAAGGTCGCGCGTATGCGTATGACACGTCGTCACGGTCGCATTGCGCGCCGTAAGCATGGCGGCAACAGGACGCCCGATCACCAGCGACCGACCAACGACCGCGACCTTGGCCCCATCCAGCTCAACGCCGTAATGATCCAGTAGCGCCAACACGGCCTCAGCCGTGCAAGGAGCAAAACCCTCGCCGCGCCCCGAAAGCGTGGTGAGCAGCGAAGCGGGCGTCATGGAGTCAACGTCCTTGGCGGGATCGAGCGCTGTGGCGACGGTGTTCTCGTCAAGGCCGGCGGGCAGCGGGCGGAACATCAGACAGCCATGGACAGCCGAATCGGTATTGATGTCCTCGATGGCCGTCAACAGCTCGTCCTGCGAAACATCGGCGGGAAGCAAAATGCGGCGAGCCTCAATGCCAACCTTCTCGCAGCGCTTGAGGGCACCGCGCTCGTAGGATAGGTCGTCCTCGCGTTCACCTACACGCACGATAGCCGACATCGGAACAACGCCCCGCTCACGCAAAGCGGCACAGCGAACAGCAAGTTCCTCGGTCAGCGCGCGAGCAACGGGAGCACCCTTCAGTAGCTCAGCCATGGCTATCCTCTCTTCCTTGCAGCGTCGGAGGCGCGGCGCGCCAGCGCATCGGCGCGCGGCAACCATATGTCGAGCAACTCATCACACGCCGCCTCGAGCTCCTCGGCGCGTGCACGATCCTTCATAGACGTGGTGTTCGCAAAGAGCGTCAAGCTCGCGCCCTGCATGGCGGCACGGCAGAACACAGCGCCGCACGCCACATCGGACAGCAGCTGACGCGAACCCTTGTCGGCCATGTCCTCGAGCAGCGCCAGTGCGCGCCCGCAGGCATCCATAATGCGATACGGCGGCATAGCGGCCACATGCAGCGCATCCTGAATCGCGGTCGCTCGAGCCGGATCGTCACGCGGAATACCGTACGCCGCGGACACCCGCCTGTAGGCACGAACGTCCTCGGAAACCAACTCGACAAGCTCCTGGGCCAGCTCATCAGCCTGGGCAAACGCGCGCGTCAGGTCATCCGCACGAGCAGCAAGCGCGGGATTGGTCGCACCGTAGCGCGCAACCATTCCGCAAAGTGAGGCTCCCAGTGCGCCCACAAAGGCGCTCGCGCTACCGCCGCCGGGAACCGGCTCGCGCGCGGCCAGCGCCTCGGCAAACCCGCGGCAGGTCTTGTCCATCATCTCTTGGCTCATGCGCATGCACCCTCAAGTCGTATACATCGGTCGGGTGGCAACCGCCGACCAACCGCGTCAAACACATAATGGTGCTTAGTCTAGCCCATAAGTACATAAGCGTCAGCGCAACTGGCCATCGCGGATTTCTATGACGAACGATAGGCCATGTCAACGCAAGCATGGGACACATGGCCCACCTTTCGAGACTTCCGGGCAGCGGCAACTGGGGCATACATATAGGTAAGGAGCCCTATGTTGGGGCAAGCTCATCACGGCACCGGACGACGAATGGAGGAATAACCGCACAGTAAACAAAGGCATCATGTGCATGCGTCACCGCTGCCCCAGCGATCCGCGGCACATGATGTCCCTGGCAGACAAGGAGGACGCCACCATGAAGAAAAAGACCCTATCGATCCTTTCCCTTTGCATCGCCCTCTTTGCCGCGTTTGCCCTTGTCGGCTGCGGCGGGAGCGCATCGGGCGGCGGCAGCGCCTCCAAGAGCGAGAGCAAGGAAAAAGCTCCCGTCGCCAAGAAGACTGACTTCATTTGGTTTAAGGTCGAGATGCCCGAGGGCGTCGGCGTAAGCGACTCCGCCGGCAAGAATGCCGACAGGGTCCAGCTCACCTTCCCCGAAGACGAGAACGCCTCGGCCGATCGTTTTATCCCCGTTTGGAAAAAAGCGCTGACAGCTGAGGAATCCCACGCCGACCAGACGGAAAAGAAGGGGGATACGTTCCAGTGGAAGGATGGCGGGTCCGTCGAGTATAACGGCAGGACGTGGCTCGTCGGAACGTACGAGGACAACAGCGGCGTCTCAACCATGCTTTTTACCGACGTTGAGCCGGGAAGCGTCTACGTCCTCATCTCGAACTTCGACCAGCACAAGAAAGAAGCCGAGGCGCTCCTCAACTCCATCGAATTCCCCGATGACATGGCAGAGGCAGTTTCCGAGGCGCGCGAAGTCGAGATTTCGAGCATCGAGCTCAAGTAACGGAACACCCGCACGCGCCTACGCGCACCTGCGCATATGCGCCCCATTAAAGCAACGGGCACCCAGCCCCGGGGAGGGCCGACAGCATCGGCCCTCCCCTCTTTTGGACCCGCGCATATTGCCACTTGTCGGCGCAATTCCAGCCCTCAGAATGGGACACATGGCCCACCCTAGCGAGCCGTCCACGCGTACAGTAAAGACAGGTAATCCATGGGCGGTTACAGATCGAGGAGGACACGACCATGAAAAAGAAGGCCTTTGCGATTCTCACCCTCTGCATCAGTCTCTTTGCCGCAGTTGCCCTGGTGGGCTGCGGTGGCAGCGGTGGCGCTACCGGCAGTGGCGGTGGCGGCGGAGCAGAAAAGCCAGCCGTGGATATGAGGACCGACTTCATTTGGTTTAAGGTCGAGGTTCCCGAGGGCGTCGAGATCACCGACGTTGCCGGCGACACCGCCGACAGGGCCCAGTTTAAGTTCACCGAGAGCGAGCATGCGAGCGACCGCTTCATACCCATCTTCGACCCCGATAAGAACGCCGACGAACTGTTCGACTACGAGGCAAAGTGGAAGGCCAACTCCGGATGGACCGAGAGCGACCCCGTTAAATACAACGGCAAGACCTGGCGCAGTGCTTACTTTACGCACTCGGGCGGCGTAACGACCGAGTGCTTTACCGACGTTGAAGGCGGCAGCGTTTACGTGCGCATCGACAACGTCGAGGAGCACAAGGACGCCGTCGAGACCATGATGAAGTCCCTGGAATTTGCCGATGATATCGCCAAGGCCAAGACCGAGGCCATGGACGTCAAGCTCGAGGATATCGAGATCAAGCGCTAAGCGACTGGCGAGCGCAGCGGGAAACACGAGCGCAGCGCAAACAAGCGACGGTACCCCAGCGCTTCGTACTAAGGGAGGGCCGGTAAACCGACCCTCCCTTTCTTATGCCGGCAGCCGACGAACGCGAAGATGCCGGGCGGCAAAACCGCCCCCCCCAGCGCGGTAACGGCACAACATGAACAAGCACCCCAGCACGTCCGCTCGCCGATTTATAGCGCCGCGCAGACAATTGAGCCGACACCTTTAAACATCCGGGCAGTAAAGTGACCAAAATAAGTGCATAACCGCACCCTGCGAATGGAGGAGTTATGACCGAACATCATGCCATCAGTCGCCGAGCGTTTACGCTGGGCCTTGGACTCGCGGCGTTGTCGCCACTTGCAAGCCTGCCCGAAACCGCCACGCTGGGCATTAGCCCGCGGACAGCCTTTGCGGACGGCACGGCCGAGTCAGCGGCCACCCTCGACAATTTCGTCATTCGCCTTCGCCCCGCGGGCTATTTTCGCACCGCGAGCGTCAACGAAGACGGCAACGTCATCGGCAACGTCTGCCACCTGTTTAATGACGGCACGTCCAGCAAGCTCATCCTTGAGCACGTAGGGACCGATGCGGACGGCACAAACTGGTATGCCATCCGCACCCTGCTCAATTTCGAAGAGCACAAGAAGACGGGCTACAGCATTTGGTCGGTCGATGGCGACTCGGACAAAGATGGAAAGGTCATCCACGTATGGAGTGGCGAGTACGACCATAAGGACAGCCGCGCCTATACGTTCGACCGCCAGTTCGACGGAACTTATATTATTCGAGACCGCATATACACGAAAAACGGTATTAACTACCTGGCCATAGAATCGAAAGGCAAAGACCAAGACAACAACAAGATTTGCCAAAAGAAATATTCCATTCCGTGGGAGCTCGAGCTTGTCGGCTACAGCATGGACAAGACCAATGCCACAGTTAGCAGCATCGACTGGACCACGTATAGCAGCTACGTCGACGGACCATGTTGGATGAGCCACGTCGAAGGCAACAAGTACCTCGACGAGCTGAGCATCCCGGGCACGCACGATTCGGGAACTTGCAGCGTGGACAACGACACCGAACCCCAATCCTCGCAAGTAAAATGCCAGCAGGATTACATTCCCACGCAGTTGCTCGAGGGAATCCGCTATTTTGATATCCGACTCGGAAAGGGCGACGACCCCGGCATCGACCACGGGATTTTCTACCTACTCAAAAAAGACGGGAACTATCTGCATCTCTCCGATGTCATCGGGTACTTCAAAACGTTTTTGAACGAAAACCCGTCAGAAGCGCTCATCATGCTCGCATCGCGCGGCAACGATGAGGCTACCGACGAAAGCATAACGACGGCCTTTGGCAAGGTTATGGATGAGAACCCCAACCTGTTCTACACGTCGAGCCACGTCCCCACGCTGGGCGAGGTGCGCGGAAAGATCGTTCTGCTGCGTCGATTTAGGCTCGACGGCAACAGTGTAAGCGGCCATACGTGGGGCCTCGACCTTACCGAATGGGATTACAAGATCAAGGCTCACTCCGACAGCACCACTATGTGTCTCGTCCAAGACGCGCGGGGCTTTGAAGCCGCGGGAGAAACAGGCGACAAAGAGCCCTATTGCACCAAGGTATACGCCCAGGACAAGTACAAACTCACGGGAACCGACAAGCTCAGCTGGGTCGATAATGCGCTGAAGGAAACGACCGGGCGCACGCGCAACAAGGTGGACGTCGTGGACGATGACGAGGCCAAGGTGCCAGTCCAGGAGCGTTGCTGGTCTATCAACTACACCAGCTGCACGGGTTTGTCGCACGGAGGCAATCCTTTTACCTCGGCACGAGTAGTCAACGAGCATCTGTACAAGAGCCCGTACATCAATCCCAGCGGCACCGAGGATACAAAGTCAGATTACCTCAAGCACATTGGCATCATCGCATCCGACTTTGTTGATGCGGCGCTGGCACGGAGCATCTACCAGCGCAATTACAATTACGATACGAAGCACACGCAGTCGGCTTCGTGCTGCCTCCCGACCCGCATGCGCATGACGTACGGCGACTCGCTGAGCGATGCCTCGCTCCAGGATGGCAAGACCGTTGGCGAGGGCCATTTCCGCCTCGTCGACAGCAGCAACGTACTCAACGTGGCGGCTTCGGGCCATGCGTTTACCATCGAATATGTGGATGTCGACGCCTTGGGCAACGAGACCGTTACGGAGCTGCGGGGTCATGTGCCCATCTATATCGATCCGCGCGCGTTGACGCCCCATTTTGAGGGGCTCGAAGGCCTTAAGGCCGGCGAAGACGTGCGCGCCAAGATTGCGGCATCGCTCGAGGGCAAGCTCGAAACCGATGCCTGCACGGCCCAGCTCGAGTTTGTGCACGACGCGAACGGCGCTCCGGGCACGACAATGGCCGAGGGCGAAACATTTGCCGCAGGGACGTACTGGGTGCGCGCGAAAGGCCTTTTGGGCGACGCGGCACAGAACTACAAGCTTGCTAATGACGGAGCCGCGAGCTTTACCGTGACGGCTTCGGGCAACGCAGGCGCTACGGACACCGGCGACGGCAACGGCAACGGCACCAACGCAGGCGGCGCCGACAAGAACGACAAGGGCAACAAGCGCAAGGGCTCAGGCGAGAAGCTTGCCGGCACAGGCGACGGCTCTGGCATCGCCGCCGGGCTCGCTGCCGCCGCCGTGGCGACGACAGTCGCCGGCGCAGCAATGCTTGCCAGTGACCGCGACAATACCGAGGACGTTAACGAATAGGCAAGCCAGTTTTTGGGCGCATCAACTCAATCGGGGCGCAGAATACCGTTCTGCGCCCCGATTTTTACCTTGGACCGAACGCCGTTATCGGCTACATCACCATGTTCAGCGCGTTCACAAATTCCTGGGCCTTCGCACGGCTACTCAGGCTAAAGACGCAAGCGGTCAACAGCCTGTTACGCAGAAAAACATCGCGGCCTTTGATTCTATTGACGCCCGTGATGTCCTTAAGATAGACAATTTCGGTGTGCTTGCCACCAAAAGTGCCCTTCTTGAGCACCTCGATACGGTTGGGGTAGATCTTGACGTCTTTAAACCTACCCGAACCCTTGTCCTGAAACAGCAAGGTGTTGTTGTCCATGCGTGTCACTCCCGTGGGGTTCGCTAAAACTGTCTCTATGGTCACATTTTAGTCACCGCAAGGCCCCCATGCGAAGGTGCCAGACAACGCAGCAATTCGTGTCCGCGCGAGGCTTTAAACTAAAGACAATAAAGATGCACTCCTCAAGAGGAAAGTCGGGCGATATTGATGGGTGAACTGGTTAACCGCGGGGAATCGGCAATCGTGCCAGAAGTTTTTTACAAGCAGGTTTCCTCGATTCTCAACGCCGCTCGCGACAAGGCCTATACCGCCGTTAACTTTGCGATGGTTGAGGCGTATTGGGAGATCGGCAAGAGCATTGTTGATGAGCAGGGCGGAGAGGAGCGCGCCAAGTATGGCGATGCACTGATCGACGAACTTGCCGTTAGATTGACTAAGGATTTTGGCAGAGGCTTCAACGCCAGAAGCTTAAGATACATGCGTCAGTTTTATCTTGCGTTCCCAATTCGGAACGCGCTGCGTTCCGAATTGAATTGGACACATTACCGCAGGTTATCGCGTATAACCGACCCTGATGCTCGAACATGGTACATGAACGAATGTGCCGATTCTCGCTGGAGCACGCGTCAGCTCGAGCGCCAGATCAACACCATGTTCCGCGAGCGCCTGCTTGCCAGCAAGGACAAGGAGGCCGTCACCCAGGAAATCCAAAAGAGCGCCCCGGCTCGTCGCCCCGAGGATATCATCCGCGACCCATATGTACTGGAGTTTTTAGGTTTCTCGGACGATACTGCGTTTCGCGAGAGCGATCTAGAGCAGGCGCTCATCACGCATCTTCAGAAGTTCCTGCTGGAGCTTGGCCGTGGTTTCGCTTTCGAGGCGCGCCAAAAGCGCATCACCTTTGATGGGCGCCATTTCTATATTGACCTTGTGTTTTACAACTATCTGATGCGCTGCTTCGTGCTCATCGACCTTAAGACCGATGACCTTACGCACCAGGACCTGGGCCAGATGCAAATGTATGAGAACTACTACACGCGCGAGCTCATGAACGAAGGCGACAATCCGCCCATAGGCATCGTGCTCTGCGCGGACAAAAGCGATTCGATCGTCGAGTACACGCTGCCCGAAGACAACGACCAAGTGTTTGCCGCCAAATACCTGCCGTATCTTCCAAGCAAGGAAGAGCTGGCGCGCGAGCTGAGTGCCGAGTACCGCGCCATCAACGAAGCGACTAATGGCGAAGCGCAAGGATAGCAATGGGGCTCCGGCGAACGCGACAACGGCAACGGCTCGCTCATGCGCATCGCGCCCCTGGCGTTCACCGATGCGACAGACGAAGAGGTCAGCGAGGTCTCCGCGATTACGCACGCCCACAGAACGTCAACCGATGCATGCATCATATTTGTCAAGCTGATGAGGGATATGATGAACGACGCGCTCCCCTCGTGGGCACTCCATCTGAAAGGCGTGCCTGAGCAGGAGATCAAGTCAGGTGGCTTCGTGCGCGACACCCTTAAGGCAGCCGCCTGGTGCTTCGTCAACACCAACAGCTACGAAGATTGCGTGCTTGCCGCCGTCAACCTAGGCGACGACACCGACACCACCGCAGCCGTCGCAGGCGCCCTCGCCGGCACGGCCTACGGTATCGGCGCAATTCCGCAGGAGTGGATCGATACCCTGCGCGGTAAAGAGTTGATTGAGAACTGCTTGTTTTAGGGCGCCATTCAAGAAATAAGGCAGGAGGCATCATGGAGAGGAAGATCGCGAATATCGATGAGTTCAAAATGGACGAAAACGAGACCCCGATACTCCTAACGGGACTGAGGGAGGAAGAAAACCTTTATGTCCTCCCCGACGGGCGTCACCTCCCCTGCGGGGTCTACCGGACCGAAGATGGCGGCTCGCTCATTTATGAGCCATCCGAACTAAGCTTCTTCGGGCAGATGCTTGCCCAATTCAAAGAGAACTAGAGGCTTGATTGCCCGTTAGATCGACACTGTTCAAAACCAGGGGGGCAGGCTATCCTCCACCGCGGCCCGTGAGGTAGAATTATGCCTGCCGCGGAATCCGCCTGCGGGCAACGCTCTAATCTCTGATTGGGGTGAAGCCTATGAACTTGTTTCTTGAAATCCTGCGCCTCTCGATGTATGTAACCGGCATCGTCCGGAACCTCTACTCGATCTGGCGGGAATATAAGCAGTAACGGATAGCGAAGGGAGTCATGCAAAGGGCCGGTTGCACCCGGCCCTTTAGACGATAATACCTGCGTTGCCCGCGCTTCCAAAGTTGACCGACTGAGGAGCGGGTTCCGCGGCACATCCTGATTTTACCCAGTGGCAAGGCTCTTTTACAGCCGTTCCACCGTTTATTTACATCTGCCAATCAAGACGAGACTACTACGCACCTTTATTACACACGATATTTTCAGCCTGGTATAACCAAGTTCAATAATAGAATGCAAATCCAACCACCGTGTCTGATTACAAAAAGATTTTTGCCTTTTCTGCAGCAAACTCTTCCTCGGTAAGCACTCCACTATCACGCAGCGTTGCAAGCCTCTCAAGCCTTGCAACTACATCAATCACTATCCGCCAGCGTCTCAATAGTCTGTGAAACCTGCGGATACCGCTCAAGCTCCTTCGATAGGGCATCGACTATCTCGGCAATATTCTTTGCATTTTTGCCCCCGTTTAATACGTTTGCCCTGACCTTAGATGACGACTTGACAGTAACGCCAGATCCGCCTTCAACTGGAACAACCGAAATACTGATATTTTCGCCCCAAGACCAAAGGCTCATACCAATCTCGGCTGCAACTGTTCTTGTTGTGGGCGATACACTATCAACTTTTACTTTAGGCAGCTTTTCCATAGCTGCCTTCAAGGCATTAAACGTGTCGTCAGGAGAATACGGTACCTGAAGCTGAAGCTGCTGATCCACAAAACCCATAATCTGGCCTCCGCTTCTTACAAGATTAAGGCTATCGGCAATGGTAGCACGTTCCCAGCAGTCTTAAATTCGTCTCATGACCTTGCGATGCAGCCCGACGCCCCGGCTCCGCTTCCCTACTTCCCAAAGATCGCAGCGAACAATCCCTTGCGCTTGGGTTTTTCTTCTCGGTAGGAACCCTCGGCAGCCGCTGCCACCTGACGTGGCTGCTCGTCGCCTCCACGGCGCACAATTTGGTACAGGAATGGCGATTTGATGTATTTGACCTCGACGGGCGTGGCGTGAACGGTGCTTTCGCCGGACAGATGCAGGCTCGGATTGAGCGGCGCCACAATATGCGTCTCGCGCTTGTCGCTAAACACCACCGCCGCCGCACGGCCCGTCTGGCCGTTCACGGCAATGCGCACCTGCTCGCCATTACGTCCATCCGACGCGGGACGATCGACAAAGTAGACCGGCACCATCACCAGGCCGTCCTTATGCTTGCGGGCCTTGCGTGCCCAAGTGCGGATGCTCTTTTTATTGAGCCCCAGCACCGCCTCGGCATCGTTGCCGGCAATGTCGAGCGCCAACTTATCAATGACCACCTGGTCCTTGGTAGACGCATCGACGGAGACAACGCGAAAGTCACCTTCCTGCATGGCCGGGTCAAACGGCCCAACCTTGGCAAAGTCCCACGGCTCCAAAATGCCCATAAGGCGAACATCCAGATAGTTTGCCCGCGGATACGCCCAGTCGAGCACCTCGTAGTACACCAGGGTTTCCTTGCTCAAGCCCTTGCCCGGGAAGCTCGCCATCATACGCAGGTCCGCCAGCGCCATGGGGAAATAGAAGAGCATCATGTCGTTTTGGATCGCGTCTTCCACGTCGTGCCCGGCAAAGGCATCCGGGTACTGGCGCACCAGCTGCAGCGCGTTGGCACGTGCCTGCTGCGGCGAAATTTCGCAGGGAATACCCTGCTCCGGCACATACTCCGCACCCACGCCCATGGTCAGACGTTTGCTAAACGTACCGGGCTTGAGCAAGTCGGCAATGCCGATCTTGTTGCCGCAGGACGGGCACTCAAACACGCGCTGGGTCGACTCGCCCTCAAAGGACGCTCCGCAGAAGGGACAGGGGATGCTCACGTGCGTGGCCTCTTGGAACTCCTGGGCCGTGCCGCGATCCTCCCACAGCAGATGTTCCAGGACCGACTGATTGCGCCAGTGCGAATTGAAGAAATACCAGTCCGGGTCCACCGGGCGCTCGAGCTGCGAGACGTGCGTGAGCTTGAGCAGCCCGTCAACCACCGTCAGCGGCGTATGGCGAATGCCCAAAGCGCTCTTGGGCTCTCCGGCGTCCGCCTGCCACGGAATGACCGCACCGCAATAAGCGCACTCAAAGCTGCGCTTAGCTTGGTGCGAGTACATAGGGCCGCCGCAGTTTTGACATTTAATGGCAAACATCTCGTCCATGGAAACGTCCTCCTTTGCACAAAGCTGTCGACATTAAGTATGTCGAGCAAACAGGCACATGCCCATACCCATGTGGCCCAAAATGGACCACCCAGGCAGACGAGAAGGCTCGCTCGTTAGCACCGGCAGACTATTGCTGCATTTTCTGAGCATCGGTGCACGGCGCCCCCGCGCGAGCTACACTATCCCCTTAAACATGATTGTGAGGACGACCGCTATGCTATTTGTAAATCGGCTGGTACATACGCTTGTTCCCGGCAGCGAGGGCGAGCCGGTCGATGCCTCCTGCCGCACCAACGCGGGCTTCGCCGCAAGCCTCATCTGCATTGGCCTCAACATCACCCTGTGCCTGGCCAAGGGCATCGCAGGCCTGCTCGCCGGCTCCGTCTCCCTCATCGCCGACGCTCTCAACAACCTCTCCGATGCCTCGAGCAACATCGTGAGCCTGCTCGGGTTCCGCCTTGCCAGCCGCCCTGCAGACGAAGGCCACCCCTATGGCCACGGCCGCTACGAGTACCTAGCCGGCTTGTTTGTCGCCGTCCTGGTTTGCGCCGTCGGCATCAACCTGATCCTCGAGTCGGTCACTAAGATCATCAAGCCCTCCCCCACCGCCTACACGCTGGTCTCCCTAGCCGCTCTCGTCTTGTCCATGCTCGTCAAATTCTGGATGGCCGCATTCAACCGTGCGCTGGGCAACCGTATCGATTCCGAAACACTCATCGCCACAGCACAGGACTCCAAAAACGACGTCATCACCTCGGGATCGGTCCTGGCCGCAGCGCTTATTTCGCAGACGACCGGCTTTGACCTCGACGGCTGGGCGGGCCTGGGCGTGGGCGTCTTCATCTGCATCAGTGGCATGGGCCTGGTGCGCGACGCCATCAGCCCGTTGCTGGGGCAAGCGCCCGACCCCAAGCTCGTCCAGGCAATCCGCGACAAGATCATGTCCTATCCGCAGGTCTTGGGCACACACGACCTGATGGTGCACGACTACGGCCCCGGTCGTCAGTTTGCCAGCGCCCACGTGGAGATGCCCGGCGAGGGCGACGCGTTTGAACATCACGAGATCCTGGACACCATCGAGCACGACATCAAGCGCCAGATGGGCATTGACATCACGCTGCACTGCGACCCCATCGCGACAACCGGCGATGATTTGCGCGGCTGGGTCAAGCGCGGCATCATGCAGATCGACCCCGCACTCTCCATCCACGACCTGCACGAGCACGACGGGTTCGTTTCGTTTGACCTGGTGCGTCCCGACGGCTTTGATATATCCGACGAGGAGCTGCTGGAGCTCGTCACGCGCATCGTGCACGAGCGCCGGCCCAACGTCTCGTGCGTCGTCACATTTGATTCGGGCTTCAGCTCGCCCGAGCGTCCGGCCGAGCAGCTGTAGCCCGCTTAACAGCTAGTTTCCCTGCGCGCCCGAGATGCCGTTTTGTAGGGCGTTCCAGGCATCCGTCGCCATGTCGCCCAAGTTCTGAGCGGTGTCGCCCAGGTTCTGAGCCGTATCACCCAGCTCTTGGGCCTTATCCCCAAGCTCCTGTGCCTTGTTGCTCAAGTCCTCCAGCGTATTGGAGCTCGAGCCGTCGGTACCGCTTTGGCCGTCGGACGAGTTGCCCGAGCTGTTCTTGTGCGTGAGCTGAATTTCGAGGTTGCCGCTGTCGTTATAGTAAGCAGAAGTAACGATCCAGTTGGCATCGACGACGGGCGTTGAGCCATCATCAGTCAGGACCACGGCATTCGAAAGATCGGCGCCGCGCGACTTAAGGAGCTTCTTGGCGTTGGACCAGTACTGCCCCGGGATATCGCTCAGATCGACGGTGCTAGACGAGGCGGACTCGGTTTGCTCGGCAGCGGTATCGGCCGTTGAACTCCCTCGCTTGTTGAGCATGCCCGACACAATGGCAAACACAACCGACAGCGCAAAGAAGATCGCCAGCACGATGAGGATCTTCTTGATCACGCTCGACGAACGCGACGGCTTCTTCTCCTCGTCCTCGCCATATTGCGGAATCGACTTGGGGTACTCGCGATACGGCTCGCGCGACTCGTAGCGAGGCTGCGCCGTGCGAGGCATATACGTCGTCTGCTGAGGCTGCGGAATAGGATTCTGCGGCAGGTCATCATAGGGATTCGGTGTCGAGGCGGCATAAGAATCCTGCGGCGCATAATCAAACGGGTCCGGAGCTGCGTTGCCATAGGGGCCTTGCGAAGATGCAGCATAAGAATCCTGCGCCGTGTCGCCATAGCCCATAACCCGGGTGGGCTCGGCAGAAGGCTGCGTCGCGGCGGGGTCGGTATAACCGGGGTTGGGAACAACGCGGGTCGCATCGGCGCTATCGCCAGCCTGCGCGGAACCGTAGCCGCCCATCACGGTTGTCTTGTCCTGATCCATGCAACGATTCCTTTCCGTCGCGCGTGAGCCTCAAGTTATCCATGCATTCTACCCGCGCAAAAGCCTATGATGGGCAGAGCCCGTCGGTATCTACAAGACATGCGCGGGCCTAAGGATAAAAAAGCCCCGCCGGGCCTTGGTGGCGCGGCGGGGCGGGCAAGCGGCTATGAGCAGCAGGCTTAGAACAGGCCGGTGATGTTGCCATCGTTGTCGACGTCGATGTTCTCGGCCGCGGGAACCTTGGGCAGGCCAGGCATGGTCAGAACGCTGCCGGTCAGCGCGACCACAAAGTGGGCACCGGCGGAAACCTTGAGCTCGCGCACGGTGATGCGGAAGCCCTCGGGAGCGCCCAGCGCCTTGGCGTTGTCGCTAAAGCTGTACTGGGTCTTGGCAACGCACACCGGCAGGTTGCCAAAGCCGTTCTCGCGCAGCTCGGCGAGCTGGCGCTTGGCAGCCGGCGTAAAGTCGACGCCATCGGCGCGGTAGACCTTAGTGGCGACAGCCTCGAGGGCGTCGGCCACATCGGCACCGTCCTCGTAGGCAAACTTGAGCTCGCTCGGCTGCTCGATCAGGCGCATGACCTCATCGGCCAGGTCGAGCGCGCCCTCGCCGCCCTTAGCCCAAACCTCGGACAGCTTAACGTTGACACCGAGCTTCTGGCACTCGGACTCGATGAGGGCGAGTTCAGCCTCGGTGTCCGTCGGGAAGCGGTTAATGGCAACCACGCAGGGCAGACCGTAGACGTTCTGGATGTTGTCGACGTGACGCAGCAGGTTGGGCATACCGGCCTTAAGGGCCTCGAGGTTCTCCTCGTTGAGATCGGCCTTGGCGACACCGCCGTTGTACTTAAGCGCGCGGGCAGTGGCGACGACCACGACGGCGCTGGGACGAACGCCCGTCATACGACACTTGATGTCCAGGAATTTCTCGGCGCCCAGGTCGGCACCAAAGCCGGCCTCGGTAATGGCGACATCGCCAAAACGCATAGCCATACGCGTGGCCATGATGGAGTTGCAGCCGTGGGCGATATTGGCGAAGGGACCGCCGTGGACAAACGCGGGCGTACCCTCGAGCGTCTGCACCAGATTGGGCTTGAGCGCATCCTTGAGCAGTGCGGCCATAGCTCCCTGGGCCTTAAGGTCGCGTGCGCGGACGGGCTCGCCGGCATAGCTGTAGCCGACAACGATCTCGCCCAAGCGCTCCTTAAGATCGTTGATGCTCGTGGACAGGCACAGGATCGCCATGACCTCGGAGGCAACGGTGATATCGAAGCCGTCCTCGCGCGGCACGCCCTGGGCCTTGCCGCCAATACCGTCGATGACATGGCGCAGCTGACGGTCGTTCATGTCGACGACGCGCTTCCAGGTGATGCGCTTAACATCGATACCGAGTTGGTTGCCCTGCTGAATATGGTTGTCGAGCATGGCTGCCAGCAGGTTGTTGGCGGCACCAATAGCATGGAAGTCGCCGGTAAAGTGCAGGTTGATGTCCTCCATGGGGATGACCTGGGCCCAACCGCCACCGGCGGCACCGCCCTTCACACCAAACACGGGACCGAGCGAAGGCTCGCGCAGGGCCACGGCGCTCTTGACGCCGCGGCGACGCAGGCCGTCGGCCAGGCCGATGGTCGTGGTGGTCTTGCCCTCGCCTGCGGGCGTGGGATTGATAGCGGTCACGAGGACGAGCTTGGCCTGGTGATCGGTCGGCTCGTTGAGCAGAGAGTAGTCGACCTTAGCCTTGTCGAAGCCGTACGGAATCAGGTGCTTTACGTCGACACCGGCGTTCTTGGCCACCTCGGTAATGGGCAGCGGTGTGACGGAACGTGCGATTTCGATGTCAGTAGGCATGGACGGTCCTTTCGTTACCGGATGAGAAAAAGACCAATTCAGCATAGCACGGGCGCGCAATAGTAAAGCACCCGCAACCGACAAACGGCGATATGTTTATCCAATGCTCAGCGATAGCCTACAGATGCGCTAAAACAAGCCCATTCCTACAGGGTTGGCTCAATACCCAAATGCTCGAATGTGCGCAGGGTTGCCTGGCGACCCTGCGGTGTACGAATCATCAAGCCGCACTGCAGCAGATAAGGCTCATAGACATCCTCGAGCGTCCCCGGGTCCTCGCCCACCGCGCTGGCAAGCGTCGTCAGGCCCACGGCACGGCCGGAGAACGTCTTGGCGAGTGTCTCCAAAATGCGAATATCCATCCAGTCCAGACCAAGCTCATCGATCTCAAAGAACTCGAGCGCCTGACGGCAGATATCGAGCTCGATGGGGCCGTTGCCGCGCACCTGCGCGTAGTCGCGCACGCGCTTGAGAAGACGGTTGGCAAGACGCGGCGTACCACGCGAACGCGAGCCGATCTCGAGTGCGCTGGAATGGTCGATCGTCACGCCCAGAATGGTCGCCGAGCGTGTCACGATCTGAGCGAGCTCCTCGACCGTGTAGTAATCCAGGCGATACGAGATGCCAAAGCGGTCGCGCAATGGGCCGGTCAACATGCCCGAGCGAGTCGTTGCCGCCACCAGCGTGAACTTGGGGATATCCAGGCGAATCGAGCGCGCAGCCGGACCCTTGCCGATCACGATATCGAGCGCAAAGTCCTCCATCGCGGGATACAGAACTTCCTCGACCGAACGGTTAAGGCGGTGGATCTCGTCGATAAACAGCACGTCACCCGGCTGCAGGTTAGTCAGAATGGCCGCCAGGTCGCCGGTGCGCGCGATGGCCGGACCGCTCGTCGTCTTGATCTGAGCGCCCAGCTCGTTGGCGATAACCGTAGCCAGCGTGGTCTTACCCAGACCCGGAGGGCCCGAGAAGATCACGTGGTCGAGCGTCTCGCCACGGCTCTGCGCGGCCTCGATCAGCACGCGAAGGCTCTGTTTGATGTGCTCCTGACCGCAGTAGTCGTCCAGGCGCTGGGGGCGCAGGGTACGGTCGACATCGAGGTCCTCGGGCGTCAGCTCCGAGCCCACCATGCGCTCACCGTGCGCCATGGATGCCGCCGGCGAGCTGCCGGGCGTCGCCCACAGGTCCTGAGAGTCATCGGCTTCCCACATCACGCATCCATTCCAAGTCGCTTAAGCGCCGCGCCGAGCAGATCCTCGACACGCATATTCTGCCCATCATACCCGCTCAGGGCAACATCGGTCTCCTGCGGGCTAAAGCCCATGGAAAGGAGTGCTGCACGGGCGTCATCGATCGCCGAAGGAGCGGCGGCGGGCACGGGCATCGCAACCTGTCCGGGAATCACGTCGACCGGAACAAAGCCCTTGTCCTTGGCAAAGGTGCTCTTGAGCTCCAGAATCAGACGCTGCGCGGTCTTTTTGCCCACACCGGGAACCTTGGCCATACCCTTGTCGTCCTCGGCCATTACCAGGGAATACAGCTGGCCCACGGTATAGGTGGAGAGCACGGCAAGCGCCAGGCGCGGACCGACACCCGAGACGGACACGAGCCGATCGAACATCGTGCGCTCGTCCTTGGAGGCAAAGCCGAAGAGCGTCATGGCGTCCTCACGCACCTGCATACGGGTATAGAGGCGAACTTCGCCGCCGGGTGTGGGCAACGTGGCGGCAGTGCTGCCCGAGATGCCGAGCTCAAAGCCCACGCCCGATACATCGACAACGGCCGAGCTCATCGTGGCCTCGACAAGCGTTCCATGGAGCTGAGAGATCATCAGTATCCGGTTCCTCTCTGTTGATAGAACTCGCCACCGGTAAGCGCCCGGGTGCGGCTGAGGTTTACGTGGCAGATGGCGCAGGCCAGGGCATCGGCGGCGTGGTCGGGATGCGGGTCGTGGTCGAGCTGCGTGAGCGTACGCACCATGTAGGCGACCTGCCGCTTGTCCGCGGCACCGGTGCCCACAACAGCCTGCTTAATCTGCATAGGCGTGTACTCGCCAATCTCGAGTGCGCATTCCGAAAGCGCCACGAGCGCGGCACCGCGGGCATGCGCCGTAGGGATGGCTGAGCGAACGTTGGCGCCAAAGTAAATGCTCTCGATAGCAGCGGTATCGGGTCGATAACGCTCCACGACACCCTTGAGGTCGCGGGCGATATGTGACAGACGCACCGCGAGCGGACTGCCCGCGCTGGTCTCGATACAACCGTAGGCACGGCAGCGAACCTCGCCGCGTCGCTCCTCGATAATCCCCCAACCCGTATGAGCCAAACCAGGGTCGATACCCAAAATGACCAAGCCAACCTCCCCTCGCCACAAGCGCAGCGCAAGGCAACGCCCCGCGCACTATTCACGAACGTCTGTTCTAGAATAACACAACAGCGACCGTATCTAACAAGCAAGGTTGAACCATAGGTTGAGCATAAGTCAGCGAGCGAGTCCCTGCCGTGGCAAGGTGTCGCGAAAGAGGAGCGCCGCGTACTTCTGTACGCAAGCGACGGTTTGAGCGGCAGATTGCCCGACAGGGGCTCGCGCAGCGTCGACTCGTCACGCGGTTTGGCAAAACCGCGTAACCTTGGCCCCATCCCCAGTTTAGTTCTGCGAGAAGAATGGGAACTGCCTCGGATCAACCGGCGGCTGCGGCATCGGCGTGCCCTGGGGTCCACCCTGCGGTCCGCCCTGGCCGCCCATCATCTTTTCGATGGCGTCCTGGACCTCGCCCTCAAACTTCTTCATGCCCTCGTGCAGGCGGCGCTGGCCGTCCTCGGAGCGCAGCTCCTCCATCTGCTCGGGCGAAATACCCAGCAGCTCGCCCAAAATGCCTATCATCTCGCCACGCATGCGATCGCTTGTATCCTCGTCGGCAAAGCGGCGCACCTCAGCGCGCGCCAACGAATCGACCGTCATGCGCTCCTTGCCGCTCAGTCCCAGGTCGGACCACGCGAGCATATACGGCCAGGCACGCTCGGCAAACGAACGGGCCGAGACGATCGGCACCGTCGGCAATATGCGGCGGGCGGCCTCTCCCTGGCGCACGAGCATCAGCAGCAGCGAGCAAGCCTCGGGCTTGCCGGCGGCCATTGGGATGTCGTCGAAGGGACGGTTGCGGTCGACGTGTGACTCGAGCGCGCCATCGACCTCACCCGGTTCGAGCCCATCGAGCAGCTGCGCCGCGCGGTCGAGCATGTCGATCGGACCGTCGAGCGTCGAGAGCGCCCGCGCCAGCACGCGCTCCATGCAATCTTCCACCGCGTTGAGCGTCACGAGCTCCTGCGGCACCACGGCAGACGTGCGGTTGCGCACGCGCGCCACAAACTCGAGCGTCGACAGGTACACATCACCAAAGGGCGCGTAATCGCCCTGGTAGCCACCGCAAAGCGCCGGTGCCGCCAACGCGTACTCGGTCTTGGACAGCGGGCTCAGAGCCATCGCGCCCAGCTCGAGCGCCGTGTCCTCCAGCATAAGGCCCAGCGTGCGAGAGCGCAGGCGCTC
>CABMOY010000027.1 GCA_902388345.1 uncultured Collinsella sp. | reverse complement strand
CGCTGCTGCGACCCCTGGGCACCCTGAGCTTTGACGAGGCCTACGACCTCTTTGCCGAGGAGGTGCGCGCCGGCGTCGCCGCGGGCGTGGACCTCTTTATTATCGAAACCATGACCGACCTAGCCGAGATCAAGGCTGCCGTCCTCGCCTGCCGCGAGAACTCCGACCTGCCCGTTTTTGCCACCATGACCTTTGAGGAAGACGGCCGCACCTTCCTGGGCACGAGTCCCGAGGTCGCTGCCATCACGCTCGACGCGATCGGCGCCGACGTCCTGGGCATCAACTGCAGCCAGGGACCGGCCGAGCTCCGAGGACTCGCCGCTCGCATGCTCACCGTTACGGACAAGCCCGTTATGGTGCAGGCCAACGCAGGACTGCCCCACGTGGACGACGACGGCAACACCGTCTTTGATATCCAGGCGCCCGAGTACGCCGTGGCCGTCGCCGGTATGATTGAGGACGGCGTAAGCGTCGTGGGCGGCTGCTGCGGCACCACGCCGGCGCACATGGCAGCGCTGCGCACGCTTATCGATAACCACACGCCCAGTCCGCGCCACCGCAAGCCCAGCATGTCGGTCACAAGCGCCCAGACCGTGGTGGACCTCCCCTGCGACGGCCACAAGATCGCCGTCATCGGCGAGCGCATCAACCCCACCGGCAAAAAGCGCCTGCAGCAGGCCCTGCGCGACGGCGACCTGGACTACGTGGTGAGCCAGGGCATCAGCCAGCAGGAGCAGGGCGCCGACATCCTGGACGTCAACGTGGGCCTGCCCGAGATCGACGAGGTCAAGATTATCCAACAGGCCACCGAGCAGCTCCAAGGCTCCACGCTGCTGCCGCTGCAGATCGACTCCACCGACCCCGCCGCCGTCGAGGCCGCCGTACGTCGCTACGCCGGCAAGCCCATCATCAACTCGGTCAACGGCAAGCAGCAGATCATGGACGAGATCTTCCCGCTGGTCGCCCACTACGGCACCAACGTTGTCGGCCTTACGCTCGACGAAGGCGGCATCCCCGATACCGCCGAGGCCCGCTTTGCCATCGCCGAGCGCATCGTGGCCGAGGCTGCCCGCTACGGCATCGGCCCGGACCGTATCCTCATCGACTGCCTGGTCATGACCGCCTCGACCAATCAACGCCAGGCCGAGCAGATCCTGCGCGCCATGTCCCTGTGCAAGGAGCGCCTGGGCGTCAAATGCGCGCTCGGCGTGTCGAACATCAGCTTTGGTCTGCCTGCCCGCCCGCTGCTGGGCTCGGTCTTTTTGGCCGCCGCCTTTGGCGCGGGCCTCGATGCCCCCATCATGAACCCGGGCTCCAAGCGCTTTATGGACACCGTCTACAGCTATCGCGTCCTGAGCGTTGAGGACGAGGGCTCGACCGGATACATCGAGCGCTACGCCGGCTGGACCGATCCGTATAAGATTGCCGCCAACCCGGCGGCCGCCCAGTCAGCATCGATCGATGCCGCGCCTACCGCAAGCACCACCGCAAGCGCCGATGACGACCCCATCCGCCACATGGTCGTCTCGGGACGCAAGGGCGAAATCGCGGCCGAGACCGAACGCCTGCTGGCCGACCACGACGCCATGGACCTCATCAACGACCACTTTATCCCCGCCCTCGATGAGGTCGGAGTCCTCTTTGACCAGGGCAAGTTCTTCTTGCCGCAGCTCATGGCCTCGGCCGAGGCCGCGCGCGTGGGCTTCGATACCATCAAACGCCTGATGCCCGCCGGCGAGATTGCCGACAAGGGTAAGATCTGCGTGGCCACCGTCAAGGGCGACATCCACGACATCGGTAAGAACATCGTCAAGATGCTGCTCGATAACTACGGCTATACCGTCTTTGACCTTGGCCGCGACGTCGATCCGCAGGAGGTGCTCAAAACCGTCAAGGAGCGCGACATTAAGCTCGTCGGCCTCTCGGCGCTTATGACCACCACGGTCGTCGCCATGGAGGAGACCATCAAGCTGCTTCATGCCGAGGTCCCGGGCGTCAAGATTATCGTGGGCGGCGCCGTGCTCACCCCCGAATACGCCAAGCAGATCGGCGCAGACTACTACGCCAAGGATGCCGCCGAAAGCGCCCGTATCGCCGAAGAGGTCTTTGGACGGTAACACAACGGAAACAACCCCGCACCAAAACGTGCCGCATGCGCCACTTGGCACGTGCGGCACGTTAGAATAGAGGGGACTATGCTCGTTTTGGCAGATAGGAGCGCAAGGATGGCGATCACGCCCGCAGAAATCGCGGAAACCCGCGGCATGGTTGAGGAGCAGAACCTCGACATAAGGACCATCACCATGGGTGTTTCGCTCATGGGTTGCGGTGACGAGAACCTCGACCGCATGTGCACGAAGATCTACGACCACGTGACGCACGCGGCCGAGCACCTGGTCGAGACCGCCGAGAACCTCGAGCGCGAGTACGGTATCCCCATCGTCAACAAGCGCGTTTCCGTCACCCCGGTGGCGCAGATTGCCGCATGCTGCAAGGATGAGGACCTCACCCCCATCGCGCACGCCCTCGACCGCGCGGCAGAGACGCTCGGCATCGACTACCTGGGCGGCTTCTCCGCGCTCGTCCAAAAGGGCATCGGCGACGCCGACCGCCGCGTCATCCAGTCCATCCCCCAGGCGCTCGCTACCACCAGCCGCGTCTGCTCCAGCGTCAACGTCGCCAGCCTGCGCGCCGGCATCAACATGGACGCCGTGCTCATGGCAGCGCAGACCATCATCGATGCCGCCAAGCTTACGGCCGATGAGGATTCCGTCGGCGCCTCCAAGTTTGTCTGCTTTGCCAACATGGTCGAGGACTCCCCGTTTATGGCGGGCGCCGTCCACGGCGGCGGCGAGGCCGACGCCGTCATCAACGTAGGCGTCTCGGGCCCCGGCGTGATGGCCGCAGCCCTGGAGAAACTGCCCGATTCCGCATCGATGATGGAAGTCGCCGAGAAGATTAAGCAGACTGCCTTTAAAATCACCCGTGCCGGCGAGCTCATGAGCCGCGAGGCCGCCCATCGTCTGGGTGTCGAGAAGGGCATTGTCGACCTGTCGCTGGCACCTACGCCTGCCATCGGCGACTCCGTTGCGCGCATCCTCGAGATTATCGGCGTGGGCACCTGCGGTGGCCCCGGCACGACCTGCGCGCTCGCCATGCTCAACGATGCCGTCAAGAAGGGCGGCGTCATGGCCAGCTCCAGCGTGGGCGGTCTCTCGGGTGCCTTTATCCCCGTGTCCGAGGACGCCGGCATGATCGCCGCCGTCGAGGCCGGCGCGCTTTCGCTCGAGAAGCTCGAGGCCATGACCTGTGTCTGCTCCGTTGGCCTGGACATGATCGCCATCCCCGGCGACACCCCGGTCGAGACCATCGCCGGCATCATCGCCGACGAGATGGCCATCGGCGTCATCAACAACAAGACCACGGCCGTCCGCGTGATTCCCGCCATCGGCAAGGGCGTGGGTGACTGCGTCGAGTACGGCGGCCTGTTCGGCCGTGCACCCATCATGCCGGTGAACCCCAACGCCGGCACCGTGCTTGCCCACCGCGGTGGACGTTTCCCGGCGCCGCTGAACTCGCTGAAGAACTAGCTGAGGGGGACTGGCGAGGAGCCCCGGGGAGGGCAAATATATAAGGTCGCCTGCTCGGACAGTCCTGGCTCGCACGGAGAGCACATTAAGTGCTCTCCGGCTCGTGCGGAACTCGCGATCGACCTTATATATTTGCCCTCCCCGGGGCTCCCGCACAACGGGCCCTCGGTTGGGTTCTATCCCTTTGGCAGTCGCTTCGCTTCTGCCCTACTTTGCTGGTATGACGGTTTGGCGTTGGATCGGTTCTTTCTGATATATGCTGGTTGCGGCTCTTCTTTTGGGAGGAGTCGCTTTTTTGTTGCTAGGAGGTTGGCCCGTGGCTGATGGGGAGAATCGTTCTGAGCTGCTTTCCACAGATTGGAATCTGGAGTGGATGCGTCTGCAAGCTGATCGGCGGCGGGCTGACGATTCTTTTGAGTGGGATAAAAGGGCTCGGCATTTTCGGCCGTTGGAGACTGCCCCTTATGCTCGGGATTTTATAAAGCTGCTGGCGCTTGAGCCCAGCGAGTCGGTACTCGATATGGGGTGCGGGGCTGGGTCGATTGCTATTCCGCTTGCTCAGGCTGGGCATCCTGTGATTGCTGCTGACTTTTCCCCTGCCATGTTGGGCACGCTTGATGCTGGCATTGAGTACTATGGGCTCGAAGATCGCATTACGCCGCTTGAGCTTGCTTGGGACGATGATTGGGATTTGGTTGGGCCGGTTGCCAAGACTGTGGATGTTGCCTTTGCCAGTCGTTCCGTCACCACAAATGACCTAAAAGGTGCGCTTGCCAAGCTCGACCGTACGGCTCGTCGCCGTTGTGCTGTCACGATGGTCGCCAACTCCAGCCCGCGCTATGACCTGCACGTGATGAACGCTATCGGCGCCTCGGTTACCTGCAGCAATGGCTTTGTGTACGCCTTCAACATCCTCATTCAGATGGGTGCGTTGCCGCAGGTTACATACTTTGAATCGCCTCGTCGCGATACCTTCGATAGCCTTGAGGCAGGCGTGGCGGATTTTTCCCGTATGCTCGAGCATGGCAACGAGGATAAGATCGACCGCCTGCGCGACTATATCGCTCAGCACATGATCGAAACCCCCATGCCGGCGAGCCGGGCTCCAAGGGCGTGCCGCAGGGGCGCTATATGCTCGACCATATCCGTAAGGTTCGCTGGGCGTTTATTGCATGGGAACCGGTCTCTGCGCCCAGCTCATAGCCTGTTCGCAGCCCGCACCGCCCACTCACTCGGCATCCGCATTCTTTTTGAACTGGGCAAACGCGCTCCACACCGCGCCGTTCCTGCGCTATCGTGGGACAGCTCACGTAGATTAAGGCCCCGTCGCGGGGCGCCCCATACATAGAAAGCGAGAACCCATGGCACTGACAGGAGCCCAGGTCAAGCAGCTTCGCAGCATGGCCCATCACCTCAACCCCGCCATCATCATCGGTAAGTCCGATGTCAACGAGGGCACCGTCGAGCAGACGGTCGCCTACCTGGAGAAGCATGAGCTCGTTAAGTGCTCCGTGCTCGATGGCTCCAGTCTTTCCGCCCGCGAGGCCGCCGAAGAGCTCGCTGAGCGTTGCCACGCCGAGGTCGTCCAGGTCATCGGCCGCAAGTTCTCGCTGTATCGCGAGTCCTCGCGCAAGGACATCGAGAAGATCAAGCTCGTCTAAGAGTCAATGATCCGGCGAACCAACACATAGCAAGCTTACGGGTACCCAAGTACTTCGGGCGCCCGTTTTTTATCGCTCGACCAGCACGCGATTGAGCCGCCCCTCCACCAAGCGCTCGTATAGACGCCGCGTCTCGGGCTCGGGCACGCCATTGACCTGCTCCCTCAGATGGTGCATATGCCCACTGTATAGCTCGACGATATCGCGCCTCCGCCCCGCCGCACTGTAGACACGCATGGCGCAGCGCACCATATCCTCACGCGCCGTTTCCTGTCGAAGACCCGACTCCGCCAGCCAAATCGCCGACTGCAGATCGTTTTCTTCTAGAGCGGCATTTGCTCCCTTAATCATGCAATCGATGTACTTTGACTGCATAATGCGTCGCATACGCAAAAAGTAGGTGGGATTACAGCCATTGGGAACATACAGCGGTCCGGCATAAAGCTGCTCAATCTTAAGGCACAGCTCAACTAAATGGGGCCCGCGCGCACCCGTGCGATTTCCCAAAACCTCGCGGCTTATCTGGTCAAACAGCCGTACATCGGTCTTGACGTAGTCGCCGTTGAGTCCGATGCATTCATTTTGGATGAGCACACACGACTTGCCATCCGGCGTCGGTCCCAAAGCCGACCGCAAGCGCGATATCGTCGAGTACAGGTTATTGCGGGCGCTATTGAACTCGGCATGGGGCCACAGCTCCATGGCCAGCGTCTCACGATCGACGAGCGCATCCATGCCCAGTGCAAGCCGCTCGGCAAGTGTCGCCGCCTTCTTGCGGCGCCACATTTTGTCCGTGATGGGAAACCCGTCGCGCTCGGCGCGAAACGCACCAAACATGCGAATCTCGATATGGTCGATGGTATCAACGGCTTCAACCTCGCCGGCCTGGAACAGGCGCTCGCCCTCCCCTTCCAAATCGTCGCGCAGCGAGTACCGCGACAGCTCGCGCACGGGAAGCTTCTTGCGTATCCTGGCCGCCGGCTCGCCCAGACAATGCATGGCAAGGCGCGCAAAGAGCCGATACGATGGCTCTAGAATCCCCGCACGATTCATGGACATCCAGGCCGCAAGGTCGCTGTCTCGGCCCGCACAGGCCAAATGCAGCGCCACCATCCAGGCTTCTGCGCCACCAACCTGCGTCTGGCTTATATCGAGTAGCTCCGCTTCCTCGCGCACCGAAACCATCGAGGTGTTACGCAGATATGCCGCGCGCTCCAGCAGCAATGCGTTATCGCGCATATACGCAATCGACTCCTCGGCAAGTTTGAGCACTTGGACCGCACGGAACTTTGCATTAACCGGCCGTCCCTCTGCCAGCGACTGCCAGCCTTCTAGCAACAGGCCAAACAGCTGAATCTGGTTGTCGCGCATGCGCACGGCAAAACGATCGAGCTCGTTGAACGCCGCGTCGTCGGTTACCGGCAAGCCGGAAAGGAGCCGCCGTGCCGCCAACACCATGCGCACCCAGATAGCCATCGCCTTAAGCCCGCGTACGTCGAGCGCCTCCCGCACCACCGTCATCTCGTCGTCGCGCTCGTCGGTTCCCGCAAACGACCCGTCAAAGAGCTCCACCAGCATGCTATCGGCCCGTATAACAATCCCCGCGATGTCGAGCTCGCAATCGTAGGCCTTGCTCGTTTTGAGCTGCTGTAGAACGCCGCCGTCATCTCCCCGTTCGGTCAGGCATCGCTTGACCTCGATATGCGCAGACAACATATCGAGTGCGGTATGGGATGTCTCGATTTCTGGCACGGCCAGGTTCGTAGGGAGCCCAAGCCCGTTGTCCCCATAGCAAACAGCCGTCAGTGTCTGGGCCACCCTCCATGAAACAGGGTCTATTTCGCAGGCCGCCCGTTCGCCCCCGCGCTCGATAACCGATGCCATATAGCGAGCGAGCTTTGTATTGGACACGCTGACCGCTGCCAGATATACGCCAAGCGCCTCGGCAGGCGTTGGCTCTGGAGCCGAATCGTCGGCATCGATCGTGCCCAGCGCCGCTCGGCAGATATCGGCCCCGTGCCCCGTCAGAGCCAGATCGACCCCATACTGCCCAGCAAGTTCAAGGACCGCATCACGGTCCAAAAAGGCGTCCGCCAGGCCCATCGCCGCATCGCATCTACCCGCCTTAAGCAAAATCCGGGCCGCCCTCGGAACAAGTTCGGGGCGAACCTCGGCCACCAACTTACGCAAACGCAAGCGTCCGTTATCCTCCGTGCCCAGACACGTAAAACTCCGCTCGGCGGGATCCAAGCCAAAGATCGGGTAGTCGCGTACAAAGTAGGACTGGTCGACCATCGACAGCCTCACCCCGCAAGCCTCGAGTTCCGCGATATTGCCCTCGCCCATCAAAACCATGAGACATGCCACGCAAAACAGCGCATTATTGTCGAGCGAAGCCAGATCGACAAGTGCCGCGCCATATACGTTGACAATCTCGTTTTCGAGCAGACCGGCTACGTCGCCTTGGCCATACAGACCCGTCTGCAATGCCGAAACGAGCTCGGGCACGCCCTGCGTGAGCTGATAAAAGTCGAGCGATGTGCTGATCGAAAACGCCGATGCCCACGCCGAATACTCATAGGCATGCACCTTGAGCATCTGCGCATTGATCTTAACCGAATCGCCCAGCCCATGAATCAGCTGACGATTTGAAGGACGACAGGAGATAAAGACCCCTATCCCCATAGCGCGCAGGCCGCGAATCCTGTCGATGAGGTCTTCGGTATCGTGCTGATCGAGGTTTGGCACATTATCAATCGCGATAAGGGAGTGCGGTTTGTCTTTGAGTTCTTCGGTAACCACCTCGAGCTGCATAAACACCTCGCGCCCAATGGCGCGATCGGCCTCGATAATCCGCACGGGGCCTCGCGTCGGGTCGCATTTAACCTCATGGGTGTACTGCAGCAGCACCGAGGTCTTCCCAAACCCGTCGGGCGCATAAAGAACCACGATGCCGGCCTTTCGGCCCTTGGCGAGAAGCTCATTCATCAAGCGTTCGCGTCGCACCATATAGCCACCGCCCAGCGGCATCAGCTCGAGGTCGTCCATACTGCCCAAATCGTTTACCATGCCCGCTCCTCAACTCGACCGTATGGACACTGTAACCGCAAGACCATACAAGCCGCGCTATGAATAGAGCGACCTTGTGTTCTAGGTTGTCTTTTGGTACGCAAGCGGCAAGTTTTTGTACAGCGAGGGCCGATTGTTATTAATCCCCCGACTAATCGGTCTTTAAGCAGGTAAATGAGCTTGTCAGCTTGTCCCATCTAAGCGGCAGTGTAACGCAAATGAACAAGGTTCAGCTATGTCATTCAACTCGCCTAGCACCCGCTACCGTCTACGACCTTTTAGTGGCATTTTTGCATAGAATCTGGTATGGAATGAATCAAGCTGTTGGGCATCCGGCATTCGTCAAGCTTGCGGCAAGATTTTGGTCAAGCGGGCGGAGAGGGATAACAAAAAGGCCCCCGCAAAGCGGAGGCCTTAGGCAAGGCTATGTCGAGGTGCAGGATTCGCGCTACTCACAGAGCGAAAGGGCAGCCTCGTCGGCAACGACAACGCAGTTGGTGTGCAGCTGCAGGATCGAAGCCGGGCACGCGGGCGTAACCGGGCCATAGCACATGTCATGCACGGCCTGAGCCTTGGCCTCGCCGTTGGCGACGACCAGGATCATGCGGGCATACATGATGGTCTGGGTACCCATGGTGTAGGCCTGACGGGGAACGTCGTCGATGCTGTCGAACAGGCGGCTGTTGGCCTGAATGGTGCTCTCGGTGAGGTCGACGCAGTGCGTGCCCTTGGAGAAGTGGTCATCGGGCTCGTTGAAACCGATGTGGCCGTTGTTGCCAATGCCGAGCAGCTGCAGATCCGGGTAACCGGCGGCGGCGACGATTTTGTCGTACTCAGAGCAGGCAGCGGCGGCATCGGGGTTGGAACCGTCAGGCACATGCGTGTTGTTCAGGTCGATGTTAATGTGATCGAAGAAGTTCTCACGCATAAAGTAGTGATAGCTCTGGGGATCGTCGTGCGAAAGGCCGCGATACTCGTCCAGGTTGTAGGTGCTGACCTCGGCAAAGTCGACGTCGCCCTTCTCGTACCAAGCAGCGAGCTGCTTGTAGGCACCGATCGGGGTGGAGCCAGTGGCAAGGCCCAGCACACAGTCGGGCTTGAGGATAACCTGCGCCGAGATAATATTGGCGGCCTTGCGGCTCATATCCTCGTAGTCTTTAGCTTTAATAATCTTCATTACGCGTCCTTTCTCGTACAAGAGAGGCAAGGCTCCCCTTACAAGCACTTGCCCGCGGCCCGCGTCGGCCGCAACCAACGTGTGCGGCCACCAGGGCGAGGTCGCGTAATGTATGTGTCTCGTGTCTAGCCGCGTCGAGGCCCCTGCCCGTCCACGGTGACCCGAAGCCGTTTAGCTTCGGACAAGTCCCATCTTGCCACGGAGGGCGCCCTCTTTCAAGGGCGCCCTCCGTAAACGTGTTTGAATTGTAGGCTAATGGCCACGTGCACTTGCTAGCGCTCGCGAGCAACGATGAGCTGGTCCATCTCTTCGACATGCACGCCAACGGAGCCCTTGATGCTCGAGAACTCAACAGAGTTGCACACCAAGATGGGAACCGTCACATCGTAGCCCTCGGCAGCAATTGCCTCGCGATCGAACTCAATGAGCACATCGCCCTTATGGACGACATCGCCCACCTGTGCATGCACGCTAAAATGCTTGCCCTCAAGCTGAACAGTGTCCAAGCCAACGTGGATGAGCACGTCTAGGCCATCGACCGTGTTGAGCGCAACGGCGTGACCCGTGGGAAAAATGGCCTCGACCTTGGCGTCTGCCGGCGCAATCACACGCGTGCCGGTAGGCTGAATCGCCACGCCCTGGCCCAAAAGGCCGGTGGCAAATGTCTGGTCATTGACCTCGGACAACGGAATGACGTCGCCCGAGATGGGAGCATCCAGCGTAAGAACTCGTCCACGCATACCAAAAGACCTTAGGACTTTAGTGAACATGCTCCCCCTCGGACATACCAATCAATCAAAATAGCTTTAACAGTTTACCACTTGGCACCCGTTTTTGACCATTAGGGAAGTTCGCGCTTGACAACCTCGACGATGTCGTCGACAACACGCTGAGTGAGCTCGTGCGTCTCCGCCTCGGCCATAACACGGACCAGCGGCTCGGTACCGCTCGGGCGCACCAGAATGCGGCCGCGGCCGTCAAGCTCCTTCTCGGCGGCAGCGACGGCGTCCCAAATGGGCTGGCAATCGTCCAGGCCGGCCTTGTTGTCGGAATGCACGTTGACGAGTACCTGCGGGTACTTCTTCATGATGCCGGCAAGATCGGTGAGGGTACGACCGGTGCGCTTGAGCACGGCCAGCAGCTGCAGAGCCGTCACCAGGCCGTCACCGGTGGTGTTGTGCTCCAGGAAGATGATGTGGCCGGACTGTTCGCCGCCGATGACGGCGCCATCCGCGAGCATGCGCTCCAAAACGTAGCGGTCACCCACGGCGGTCTGAACCATCTCGAAGCCCTGCTCCTTCATAGCGATGGAGAAGCCAAGGTTGCACATGACGGTCGAGACGATCTCGGAGTTGGCGAGCTTGCCGCGGGCGGCGAGGTCAGAACCGCAGATAGCCAGGATGTAGTCACCGTCGATCTCATTGCCCTCGCCGTCGACGAACAGCACGCGGTCGGCGTCGCCGTCGTGGGCCAGGCCGATATCGGCGTGGGTGCGCAGCACGAGCTCGCGCAGGGGCTCAAGGTGAGTGGAGCCGCACTCAACGTTAATGTCGGTGCCGCAGTAATCGGTGTTGATGGCATGGACCGTGGCGCCCAGGCGCTGCAGCGCAGCGGGCGTGGTCTGGCAGGAAGCACCGTGGCCGCAGTCGACGGCAACAACCAGGCCATCGAGCTTAAGGCCGTCGAGCGTGCTGATGGCATGATCGACATAGGCCTTGCGGGCGTCTTTCATCTTGATGATGTGACCCACACCGGCGCCGGTCGGCAGCGTGTCGGCAGCCATGGCCTCCTCGGACATGACCCAGGCGCTGATCTCTTCCTCGACAGCATCGGGAAGCTTCATGCCCTTGCGGCTAAAGAACTTGATGCCGTTGAACTCCGGCGGATTATGCGAAGCGGAGATGACGATGCCGCCGTCGAGCTCGTTTTGGACGGTGAGCAGCGCCACGGCCGGCGTAGGGATAACGCCGCAGCAATGCGGACGGCCGCCCTCTGCCATAATGCCAGCGGTCAGAGCACTCTCGAGCATGGTACCCGAAAGACGCGTGTCGCGGCCGATGCAGATGTCCGGGCCAAGGAACTTGGTCGCCGCGCGGCCCAGGCGAAACGCGAGGTCGCACGAGAGGTCGGCATTGGCGACGCCACGGACGCCGTCGGTACCGAAGATGTTCTGGGGCATAGGATCGCTCCTTCCCTAGCAGGCGATATACAACCGCCCACCCTAGTCGAAAAAGAAAAGCGGGACCCGCCGAGGAATCGGCAGGCCCCGCTTGTACATTGTATCTCGAAAGGAGATAAAACCTTAGCGCTTGGAGAACTGGGGAGCGCGGCGGGCCTTCTTGAGGCCGTACTTCTTGCGCTCGACCACGCGAGCATCGCGCGTAAGGAAACCGGCCTTCTTGAGGTCAGCACGGTAGTCGCCAGCGTTCAGAAGAGCGCGAGCGATGCCCAGACGCAGAGCGCCGGACTGACCGGAGATGCCGCCGCCATCGCACAGAGCGATAACGTCGAACTGACCGGCGGTGTCGGTCACCTTGAAGGGAGCAAGGGCGTTCTCAACGAGCTGATGACGGCCGAAATACTGCTCGGCGTCACGCTTGTTGATGGTCACCTTGCCGGTGCCGGGGACGAGACGGACGCGGGCGACGGCGTTCTTACGACGACCGGTACCCTGGTAGACAACGGTGTTCTCAGCCATCTTTAAGCCTCCAGCTCAATCTTCGTGGGGTTCTGGGCAGCATGCGGATGCTCGGCACCAGCGTAGACCTTAAGCTTGGTCATCTGGGCACGGCCGAGGGTGGTCTTGGGCAGCATACCGCGAACGGCGCGCTCGATGACCTTCTCCGGGTGCTTCTCCATAGCCTGGCGGAAGCTCTCAGCCTTGAGGCCGCCGTTGTAGCCGCTGTGGCGATAATAGGTCTTCGTGTCGGCCTTGTTACCGGTAAGCTGGACCTTATCGGCGTTGATGACGACAACGAAGTCGCCGCAGTCGCTGTTGGGCGTGA
Organism: uncultured Collinsella sp.; assembly: GCA_902388345.1. Taxonomy (GTDB): domain Bacteria; phylum Actinomycetota; class Coriobacteriia; order Coriobacteriales; family Coriobacteriaceae; genus Collinsella. The sequence goes on along the minus strand of CABMOY010000027.1, from coordinate 10,998 downwards.
ACTGGGGCTTGTTCTTACCGCGCAGGATCATTGCGATCTGGGTGGCAAGACGGCCCAGGACAGCACCATCGGCGTCGACGAGAACCCAGTTGCGCTGGACCTCGCCCTGCTTGGCGTAGTGAGTCGATTTCGAAATCACTTAGACTCCTCCATGTACAGTACGTGTTGTTACAGAGATTCACGGGGCTCTGCAAGTAACCCGTCCATATTACCCCGCTCGCCGTACGAGTCAACAGGTATTTTGGCTCCGACCAGAGTTTCTGCACATGTCATCCACGAGCCGTGATTTTTCCAACTCTTTAGCTGTTGTCATTTTTTGAGGGTTCGCCGTCGCTAGCGCTCAACGAACTCTTGGATTTCCGCGAGCAGGCGCTTTGCCTCCTGACGGCCCTGGATATACAGGTCCAAAAGCTTTGCCGGATCGTGCTCGACATGGCCGACCTCGACCGGCTTTTGCGGAGCAACGACCAGCGCGCGGCCCTCGCGCTCATACTTCCACAGATGCATGCGCTGGATGTTATAGCGGTCGTGGCGCGTCTCGATAGCCTCGAGCAGGTAGGGGTAGTCGGCATAGCGGGCGCGCGCGGCAGGCATAAACTCGTAGGGCTTTTTCTCGTACGAGCGGTCCTGCGTGACAATAACAACCGCGCGCTCGAAGCCGGCCTCCTCGAGCACATGCTCGATAGGAACCGAATCGGCCACGCCGCCGTCGACGTATTTGTGCCCGTCAATCTCGACCGGCGGCGTCACCAGCGGCAGCGAGGTCGAGGCGCGCACGGCGTCGAGATCGAGCACGGCGCTTTTGACCGGGAGGTACGTGGCGGTTCCAAAGAGCATGTCCGTCGCGACGGCGTACATCTCAATGGGGCTCGCGTCGAACGTCTCGTTATCAAAAGGATCCAGGCGGTCCTGGACGTCGTTGAAGATAAAGTCGTAGCCCACGATGGAACCCGTGGACGCAAACGACGCGGCGCCCATGTAGCGGCTGTCGTTGCAGAAGGTCAAATTGACTCGGTTGGTGCGGCCGATCTGGTGCGACTTGTAGTTGACGCCGTTGAGCGCACCGGCCGAGACGCCGTACACCGCCGGAATTTCGACACCGGCCTCCATGAGAACGTCGAGCACGCCGGCGGTAAACTGCCCACGAAAACTGCCACCCTCCAAGACGAGCGCGACCTTGCCGGCGTTCTTTGCCTTATCTTCTGCAGTCATATTGACCTCCTGCGATTGCGTTTTGGCTTTCTTCTACCCAGTTTTGGGATGGAGGGCGCATGGGTTTTGGAGCAGAGTTCGATTCTCCGCGGATGAAGGGGATCTGTCGGCGCGGGGCACAGCCAGCAGAAATGCCGTCGGCAGCACATCTGTTTTGGCTGGGGCTTTGCGCGAAGAATCCGCGTGTTTGCTTCGCGAACACGCACCGGCTTCGGCCGCCTGCCGGCGTCCTCGCCCGCGGGCTAAAAACGCTTACGCGTTTTCTTTACGCTCGCGCCCTGCACAGAGTTCGATTCTCCGCGGTACGGGCTAGAAATGAAAAGGCAGGTAGATACGAATATCTACCTGCCTGTAACTATTGGTGGAGGCGCGGAGAATCGAACTCCGGTCCACGAAAGCCCCCTGATTGGCATCTCCAAGCTCAGTCGCTGGTTTAGTCTCGGACGCTTTGCGCGCAGCGACACGCTCGCAGCATCCCAACCGGTTCGATCTTAGCCTGCGCCATACCGATTACGTGCGCAGGAGCATTCCCCTAACAAGACGTCGCACCGGTGTCGGGGAAATCACCGGGTTGACGCGCCGCTATAAATTAAGCAGCGAGAGCCATAGGCTCAAAAGAAGAGTTGTTGTCAATTCAATTTGACGGTACCCCTGTTTAACGAGGCGAGGAGACCTCGGCTTGCTTCCTCTCTCAGAGCTATCGTGTCGAAACCAGTCGCCCCCGAATGTTGGGAAAGTCTGGATGGTATCGGGCCTGCAAACACCCGATAACCGTCGACTTTTCAAGGAACATGCGGGGCGAGCCCCGCTTGTGGAGTGTTATCTTACCACGTTCTGAAAGCGGACAGCTGTTCTATGCACGAGCTGTGAAGACCCCAATGTGCGCCACACTTCGCACTTTTGCTACCGATCGCGTCACGTATATTTTCGCCAAGCAAAATTGACCCGTCGAAAGGACCGTTATGGATACCAAGCAGCAACTCGTCAATGCCCTCGCAGGCCTGGGCTCAACCATTACCGAAGCTATGGATGTCATCGAGGGCTTTGTCCCCTGCGGACATCCCGCCCTCACGGTATCGAACGCACTCGTCGCGCTGGACGTTGACGATGATGCAACTCTCGCCCAGCAGCTTGAGACCGTCGAGGGCTTTATCGACCACGTGAGTGAGACCCGCGGCGTGGCCGCCTACCACGGTATCGAGGTCGAGCTCGCGGGTCCCAAGGCCGATCTGTTCGCAGCAATCCGCGAGGTAGGCGCCCTTATGCAGACCGCAGGCGTCAAGAACACCCAGGTCAACGAGTGGGTCTACCGCAGTCTGGCAGCACTCGACAGCTCCAACGAAAAGGCAGCCGAGCAGCTCGCAGAAAGTCCCACCATCAAGGCCGAGCTTTTGTAAATAGCAGACGCGGGCCCCTTGGCGCATCGTCGTCCAAGAGGCCCGCAAACAGTTCGCGTTAACCGATTGCCACGCCACCACGTTCGGCCAAAGCCAGAATCGGCATTATTTGGCGCGGGGTCTTTGCTGCAAGATCGGCATGTTCGAGCAGTTTGCGATCGTTAGTTACCAAGTAATCAACCTGTGCGCGTTTGCATGCGGCGAGTACCAAGTTGTCCTCGTAATCGCGATGGAGCGCTAAGTATTTGTCGGCCAGCCAAAGGTCCGACGCATCTGCACCCACGGCCGTGGCGTTTTCGGTCATGTTCCGAACAAACGCCAACGCCGCATCGCCAATTGCACGGGCAGATGCCTCGTCGAGCACTCCCCCGCTGGCAAGAACGCTACGCTTCAGCTCGTGTTGGACAACGTACAGCACGTCCTTGGCGATATGCACCGGAAAGAACAACGTTGCGCCCGATTCCGTCGCCCGCCCAATAAACGCACGCGCGGCAAGCGACTCGGCATGGTCGGCGCAAAACGAATCAACCCATACGTTGGCATCCACCATTATTTTGAGGGGAGCCCCGCTCACAGGATCATCCCCTTTTGGCGATAGTGCTCGTCCATGGCTTCGGAATAGATTGTTTCCCAACCGCGATCGTCGGATACGGGCGACGTAGCGATGCCCAGGTCCGCGTAAAGCTGATCTGCCGCCGCCCATGATGCGGCGAACGGAGTATCGGGCGCGACGGTCTGCTGCCGGTCGTCGACGGCCGCAAGCACTTCCTCGCACTGCCCGCCACCCTGCGCGACCTTGGCCACCACCTTTTTGATGAGCTCGGGCAGTGACCCGCCCGAAAGCCGCAGCACCTCCTCGGCACGGTTCTTGACCTGGCGATCTACGCGAACGTTCACCTGCGCCATGCCGCTAACAGCACCCACGTCGATCCCGCTCCCTTCAATTGCTAGCCCTGCTAGCAACACTATATAGAGAAGCTAGCACATGGTCAAACGCAAAAGGCCTGCGCCCAGACGACACCAATGCCGTCTGGGCGCAGGCCAGATAACGTGGGCGAACACGTCTGCTAACGCAGGTAAGCCTTCGCGTTGCTCAGGCTGTAGGCAATCGTCGAGCCGTTGTGCAGCAGCGACGACGCTTGCGGGGTAATCGTGCCGGTAATGCCCAGTGCCAAGAGTGCTGAGTTGGTAAGCATCACCTTAGAATAGGAACTCGTCAGACGATCAATGAGGCCCTGGCTCATGCGGCGCAGGCGAACAATCGCCGCGAGGTCCGTATCGGTCAGGATGATGTCGGCGACCTCCTTGGCGATGTCGCTTCCGCCACCCATCGCCAGGCCCACGTCGGCCAAACCGAGCGCCGGCGAATCGTTGACGCCGTCGCCCACCATGGCAACATGGCGCCCCTCGCCCTTAATGCGCTCCACATACGCGTACTTGTCCTCGGGCAGCAGCTCGGCCTTAAACTCGTCGACCCCCGCCTCTCGCGCAATGCGCTCGGCCGTGCGCTCGGAATCGCCCGTGAGCATGACCACGTGCTTGACGCCCAACGCGTGCAGGTCGGCGATGGCCTCGCGGACCCCGGGCTTAAGCGGGTCCTCGATACCGAGCACGCCCACAACGGTGCCGTCGACCGCCAGATACAGCGGCGACAGTCCCTGCATCTGGGACTCAATGCGCTCCTTAATGTCGGAATCGAGCTGCGCGCTCTCGTCCTCAAACACAAAGTGTGCCGAGCCGATAATCGCGCGACGCCCTTCGATGGACGAAGCGATGCCGTGCGCCACAATATACTCGACCGCAGCGTGACGCTCGCGGTGCTCGAGCCCGCGCTCGCGGGCGGCGTTGACCACGGCACGCGCCACCGGATGCGGGAAATGCTCCTCCAGGCAGGCAGAAAGGCGAAGGACCTCGTCCTCGCTCCAGCCGTCGGTCGTGAGCACGCAAGCTAGGCGCGGCTGGGCCTCGGTCAGCGTACCGGTCTTGTCAAAGACAATGGTATCGGCCTTGGCAAACGACTCAAAGTACTTAGCGCCCTTGACCATAACACCCATCTTGGCAGCGTCGCTCATGGCAGTCATGACGGCGACGGAACCCGTGAGCTTGAGCGCGCACGAATAGTCGACCATCAGTGCCGCTGAGGTCTTGATGAGGCTGCGGGTGGTAAGCGCGACCAGGCCCGCGAGCAGGAAGTTCCACGGGACAATCTTGTTGGCGAGGTCTTCCATGTGCGACTGGCCCTCGGACTTGAGCGAGTCGGCCGTCTGCACGAGCGAGACGATCGAGCGAAGCTTGGTCTGAGCCGTGTTGGCGCGCACGCGCACCAAGATGCTGCCGTCTTCCACGACGGTACCGGCGAACACGTCGTCGCCCACGCTGCGCTCGACGGCCAGCGGCTCGCCGGTCAGGGTCGCCTGGTTGACCATGGCACTCCCCTGCTCGACAACACCGTCGATGCAAATGGACATGCCAGTGCGCACGGCGACCAGATCGCCGGGCTCAAGCTCGGTCGCGGCAACGCTTACCTCGGTGTCGCCGACGACCTTTTGCGCCTTGTCGGGCACATCGAGCAGCGAGTTGATGAGCTCGTTTTCGCTCATGGCGCGGGTGTAGTCCTCGAGCAGCTCGCCCACGTTGAGCAGGAACATCGTCTGGCCCGCGGTGTCGACATCACGTTTGACGAACGAAATGCCGATGGCCGAAGCGTCGAGCACGGGAACGGTCAGGCGCGGCTGCGCGAGCTCGTGGAGGGCGGCACGCAAAAAGGCCATGTAACCGACCACGACAAACACCGCACGCAGAGGCGTCGGCAAGAACCAGCGGCGCGCGTAGTGGGCGCCGATAAGTGTGGCAAGATCCATGACGAGCTTGTGCTTGCGTGGCTCAAGCTGCATCACGTAACCCGTCTTTGCGTCGGCAATGGCCTGGGCATCGAGCGCGCCCAAGGCGTCGAGCACGCCCGCACGACACCGCTCGTCATATTCGAGCGCCATCTGACCGATGCGGCCGTAGACGCGCACCTTGTGCACGCCGTCGATGTCGCCGCCAAGCTTAAGAAGTGCATCGAGATCGCTCTCTGGCACAGGACCCGCCAATTGAAGACGGGTCCTGCCGGGGATCTCGCTAATAATCGAGAATCTCATAGTTTGTGCCTGGGAGCGTTACTCGGCTGCCTCGTCAGCAGCGGCCTCGCTCTGGGTGATGTAAGCAGCCTCGGCAACCATGTCGTCGACATTAGCCTTGGCCTGCTCGACCATGTCCTGGTAGCCGTTCTTGATGCGCATGCCGCACGCAATACCCTGCACGCAGGCATTCTTGACCGGAGCGCTGGTAAGCAGCTTGATGCCGGCCGTGCCAAGCAGAAAACCGCCACCGACAAGCAGGGTATTGAACGTCGACTTCTTCATGTTGCTTCTCCCTTTTGCCGCATTGGACGCGGCATGGTGCTTCAGCACCCGAGTAAACAAGTTTGCTCGAGCACGCTTTTGAAATATCTCAATTTTATCTAACTATCTAGGTCAGCCATGGCTAACCTTTTGAAAATTAACGATGCGGAGTAACCGATTGTCAATGTGACAAAGGGACTGTCCCTTTGCCCCTTCTTACAACTGTCAGGTAGCTGCTTCCTTTTGCAGCGCCACCATGCGGGCGAATTCTCCACCTGCCGCCTTGAGTTGCGCCGGAGCACCCTGCTCGGCTACCACACCATCCTTGAGCACAACGATCTTATCGGCATTTTCTACCGTGCGCATACGGTGGGCGATCACGATAACCGTCTTGCCTGCGAGCAGGCGGGAAAGCGCCTGCTGCACCACGGTCTCGTTCTCCACATCTAAACTCGCCGTCGCCTCGTCCAGCAACACGATCGGCGCGTCTTTGAGCAGCGCACGGGCGATGGAGATTCGTTGGCGCTCGCCACCGGACAGCTTGGAGCCGTTCTCGCCAATCATGGTGTCATAGCCCTGTGGCATGTGGCTCACAAACCCGTCGCAGTTGGCGGCATGCGCGGCAGCAAGCACTTCCTCATCGGTGGCATCGCGACGACCAAGACGAATGTTGCCCATCACCGTGTCGTCAAAGAGCAGCACGTCTTGGAACACGATGGCGTAGTCGCGCAGCAGCACCTCGGGGTCTACGCTCGCAACATCCACGCCGCCCACGGTGACCGTGCCTTCGGTGGCGTCCCAAAAGCGCGCGGCCAGGCGGCTCACCGTGGACTTACCGGAGCCCGAAGGACCTACCAGGGCCGTGACCTCGCCCTCCTTGGCCATGAAGCTTACATCGGTCAAGATCTTCTCGCCTGCGCGTCCGTCCTCCCCTGCACCATAGCCAAATGCAACGTGATCGAACACCACGTCATGGCCCACGGGCTCAAACTTTTCGCTCCCCCGCGCCACGGGCTCCTCCATGATGGAGCGCATGCGCTTGGCCGACGACTCGGCGGCAAACAGCTCGGACATCAGCATCAGCGCCTGATCAAAGGGCGCATAGATGCGGCTCACCATAAGCAGGAAGGCAAACATCATCAAAAAGTCGACCTGGCCGGAGGCGACCATCGCAGCGCCCGTGACCAACGTGGTGGCAATCCCCAGGCGCAGGATGGCAAAGGCGGAGTTGACCAAAAGCCCATTGGCGAGCTCGCCTCTGGTGGTCTCGCGCTCCTCGGCATCGATCATGGCGTTGAGCCCCTCAAGATAATGAGCCTCCTGGTTGGTGGCGCGGATCTCGCGCACGCAGTCGAGCGTCTCCTGGATCGCCTCGGTAACCTTGACCTTCTCGGCACGCACATGGTCGAACACCGGGATTATGGGGCCGCGCGTCAGATACAGCACGGCAAAGGCCACGGGAACGCTCCAAAACGCCGCAATCGCCAGCTGCCAGCAAAAGAACAGCGACGCCACGAACACAATGGCGCTTGCGATGATGGCACCCCAAAGCTCTCCCAGCACGTGGCTGTAGGCGTGCTCCATGGCCTGGACGTCGCCCATAATGGTCTCGGTTAAATCGGCCAGATCACGACGACCAAAAAACGACAGCGGCAGTTTGCGCAAGCGCTCGGCAATCTCCATGCGCTGCTTTCCGCACTCCTCGTAAAAGATGCAGTAGGTGTAGTAATACTGCTGCCAGTTAGAGGCAAAGAGCAACACGAAAAAGACCAGGAGGCCGCCCACGATCGGCAGAGCATCCGGCAGGTCGGCGCTGCTGGCGAGATGCTCGACAAAGCTGGCCATGACCAGGAATAAAAAGCCCATGCCGGCCATGGTAATGAGATTGGTGAGCGTGGTCCAGAAAATGCCGCGTTTTACGCCGGCGACGCCTTTATCGGATAGGAAATACTTCTTTTGGAATGAGGCGAACATTTATGCCTCGCCTCCCTTCGTGACGGCGGCATCCGCAGTCGCTGCAGTGATTTTCCAGCTCGCGGCCTGTTCGTATTCGGCCCACATCTTGGCATACAGACCCTCTTGGGACAGCAACTCGGCATGGGTACCCGACTCCTGCACGCTGCCCTGGTTGAGCACCACGATTTGGTCTGCGCCCACTACAGTCGAGAGTCGGTGCGCAATCATAATGACCGTGCGACCCGCCGCCAGCTTGCTAAAGGCGCGCTGGATGAGCGCCTCGTTCTCGGGATCGGCAAACGCCGTGGCCTCATCGAGCACCACGATAGGTGCGTCTTTAAGAATCGCGCGGGCGAGTGCCACGCGCTGGACCTCGCCGCCCGAAAGATATGCTCCGCCGGCGCCGAGCATGGTGTTGATGCCCTGTGGGAGCTTGGCCACAATGTCGTCGCACTGAGCTGCGGAGAGGGCTGCACGTACTTCGTCGTCGGTTGCTGAAGGCTTGGAGGCACGCACGTTATCGGCAAGTGTTTGGCGGAACAGCTGGTTGGTCTGAAACACAAAGGCGACCTGGTCCATGAGCTCGTGCGGATCCATGTCGCGAACGTCTACGCCGCCCACAAGCACGCGACCCGAGGAAACATCCCAAAAACGCGGGATCAGGCTTGCGCAGGTTGACTTACCGCCGCCCGAGGGACCAACCAACGCAAGGGTGCTACCTGCGGGAACGCTAAAGCTCACATGATCGACGGCAGGCGCTTCGGCACCCTCGTAGGTAAAGCTCACGTCCTCAAAGCGCACATCGCTGCCGATAGGGTGCTTGGGCTGGGCAGGCACGGAGAGCTGCTTGGAATCCATAACGCTTCGGATGCGAGCCAGCGAATCGGCACTCATCTGAGACGCCTCGCCCACAAACATAAGCTTGGTCATGGCCGTCGGCACCACGGCCGAAAAGATCGCGTAAAACGTAAAATTGACCATAAAGTGCGCGAAGTCCGTCTCGCCCGGCGCCAGCAGCAGCGCCACAGGCAAAAGAAATGCCACAAGGCCGTTGAGCGCAGTAAGGTTGAGCACCTGCGGACCCCGGCAAAACGTACCCGCATAGTTTTGCGCCATATCGGCGTATTCGGCGATCGCATCGTGGAACGCCTTAAAGGAGTAGACCGTCTGCTGGAATACCTTGACCACGGGGATGCCGCGTACGTATTCGGTGCCGGTCTTGTTCATCTTGACCAGCGCACCCATGTAGGCCTTCATAAACTCGGCGCCCTTGCCGCTCATCATGGTGGCCATGGCGCAAAACGAAACGACGACCGAGATTAAGCATGCCGCGCCCAAACGCCAATCGAGGGCAAATAGCAGCACAAGCAGGCCCACGACCATGGCGGTGGCACCGGCGATATCGGGCAGCATGTGCGCGAGCAGCGTCTCGGTGGAGGCGGCACAGCCGTCTACGATACGGCGCAGCTCACCGGTGGCGTGCGTGTCAAAGTAGCCGAGCGGCAGCTTAAGCAGATGCTCGCTCGTAGCCTTGCGGATATTGGATGCGCAGCGAAACGCGGACAGGTGCGTGCACATGAGTCCCACGAAATAGACCACGATGCTTGCCAGGGCAAAACCAACAGCCCACCAACCATACATCGCGATGTCGGCGGCCTCGCTCCAGTTGGGCGCCACGGCAATCAGGTCTCGCGCAACAAGCCAGATACACACGTACGGGCCAAAGCTCAGCAGCTGCGAGAGCGCCGAGAGGGCCATGCCCAAATACGTTAGGAATTTACGTTCACCGGCATATGCAAGCAGCTCGCCGATGCCGCCACCTTCCTTTTTTGATCCCTTTGCCATGAGATTCCTTTCTAACGGCTTGAGAGTTAACCGTAAGAAACTTATCATGGGCGTGTTAGCCAAGGCACACAGTTGGGCCAGGCGTGGACGTTTTCGCAAATGAAGGGGACGCTTTTGAAAATGCGGCGGGCGGCAACCGATATAACCGAGCTCTACGCACCGCAGTTTGAGCAGTTTGGCTTGGAGTTCTCCGGCAAGGGCGCCGTCTTTACCGGTGAGGTGGCAAACGATCGGGCGCACGGACGCGCATGGATCATGCCCCTCTCCCCCACCTGCATCGTCATGGAGCATTTCATTACCCCGATGCACAACATGCACCTAGCCGAATACACGCCCGAACCGTACGCGTGCGTGAGCGAGGTCAGCGCGCCCACGCTCATGTGTATGCCCGAAGCCGGCATAACGCCTGCGAACCTCAAGCCGCTGCGCGGGCCGTGGCCGAACAGCGCAGTCTGCAGCTTTATCCAAGATAGCTGCGGCGAGGAGCTAAGCCCGCTGTTTGCAGGGCAACTCTATCACTCACGCTCGGTGCTCTTTTTGCCCGGGTATTTTGACGAGCTGGAGCATTGCTATCCTGCCGAGTTCGCGGGGGTCTTTGAGGCGTTTGCCGAGTCATGGCACGAGGAGGCAGCGTCTGCCATCTGCCACACACTACGCCGAATCAACGAGGACCGCGCTCGCGCCGTAGGCGGGCATGTCTATATGCGGGGCATTGTAGAGGCTATGGTCGCGGAGCTCGCCTGTTCGCGCGCGGCCCACAAGCAGGCGCGGCAGGCGGCAGACACACGCGTCAGCATAACCATTGCCGAAGAAGCAACGGCGATGATTGAGCGCGCGCTCGACAAAGGCAGGCGTGTGGGTATCAACGAGGTGGCCGAGGGGCTCTACACAAGCCGCTCCAAGCTATGCGCCACCTTTAAGGCCCAAACTGGCGAGTCCCTGGGCGCCTACATTCGCAGACGCCGTATGGAACGAGCACAGGACCTTTTGGCCGACAGCTCACTTTCGATAGCGCAGGTGGCAGAGCGTCTAGGCTACCCTCAGCAGGCCGCCTTCGCCCAAGCCTTCAAGCAACACACCGGCACCACCCCCACCGCTTGGCGCTCCCAACATCAATAAAAAGACGGCAAAGGGACAGCCCCATGAGTTCCACACGCAATGTGACAAAGGGACTGTCCCTTTGTCACATTTACAAAAATGGG
>CABMOY010000026.1 GCA_902388345.1 uncultured Collinsella sp. | reverse complement strand
CCTATAGCGTCGCGGCCCTGCTCCTTGGAGAAGGATCAATAGATTGAGCGGGCTGGTTGCACCTAGCCCTCGAGCCCGGCGTTAATAAGCTCCGCGATCTCGGCGGGATCGGCGCTCGTGCGCACCTTGTCACGGAAGCCGGCATCCATCAGCATCACGGCAGCCTTGGAGAGCAGACGCAGGTGCGTGGTTCCCGCTTCGCCGGCGGGCACGTACAGCGCGAGTGCCACATCGACGGGCACGCCATCAAAGCTCGGCCACTCAACAGGCTCGGACAGCTTGAGCACGGCCACGCCCGGCGTATGAATCGCGTCGCTTTTGGCATGCGGAACGGCAAAACCGGCGACGAGGCCAGTCTCGGCCTCGTTTTCGCGAGCAATAAAAGCCGCCTCTACAGCAGATGCGTCATCGGCAAAACCAAGCTCAACAGCCTGCTCGGACAGATAATGCAGCGCGTCCTCGCGCGAGACGGCGGCGTAGCCAATCGTCACTTGGTTGGCAGATACAAACCCCATGGAAAACCTTCCTTACAACACGGACCTGACCGCGGCTTCGATGCCGTCGGCGTCCAAACCGTACTTGTGCAGCAAATCGACCGCAGGGCCGGACTCGCCATATACATCGCGCACGCCGACGCGTCGCATCGGCACCGGATGCTGTTCCGCGAGCACCGAGGCCACGGCCTCGCCAAGACCGCCGATAATCGAATGCTCCTCGGCGGTGACCACGCGACCGGTCTTCTTGGCGCTGAAAACAACCAGGCGCTCGTCGAGCGGCTTAATGGTGTGCATATTGATAACCTCGGCATCAATGCCATCGGCGGCAAGAGCCTCGGCAGCCTCGAGCGCCTCGGCAACCATAAGGCCACAGGCGACGATTGTGACATCGGAGCCCTCGCGCACGACCACGCCGCGGCCAATCTTGAACTCATAGTCCTCGTGATCGTTGATGACCGGTGTTGCCAGACGGCCGAAGCGCATATAGACTGGCCCCTCAAACTCATAGGCGGCGCGCACGCAAGCGCGAGCCTCGATGTCATCGGCGGGAACGACCACCGTCATACCCGGAATCGTGCGCATGAGCGCGATGTCCTCGCAGCACTGATGCGTGGCGCCGTCTTCACCGACCGAGATGCCCGCATGCGTAGCGCCGATTTTGACGTTGAGGTGCGGATAACCGATGGAATTACGCACTTGTTCGTACGCGCGGCCGGCGGCGAACATGGCAAAGGTGCTCGCAAAGGCGACGTGGCCCGTGGTTGCAATGCCGGCGGCAAGCCCCATCAAGTTGCTCTCGGCAATGCCGGCGTCGTAGAAGCGCTCAGGGTGAGCGGCCTTAAACTTACCGGTCTGTGTGGCGGCGGCCAGGTCGGCATCGAGCACTACAAAGTCATCGCGCTCATTGCCCAGCTCGACAAGTGCCTCGCCGTAGCTAACGCGCGTGGCGACCTTCTTGACGTCTGCCATTAGAGCTCCTCCCCTGCTGCTGCGAGCTCGGCCATGGCCTGCTCAAACTGTTCATCGTTGGGCGCCTTGCCGTGCCAGCCCACCTGGTTTTCCATAAAGGAGACGCCCTTGCCCTTCACCGTCTCGGCGATGATAGCGACGGGCGCGCCGGTCACCTCGCGAGCTTCGGCGAAAGCCGCCTCAATCTGCGCCATGTCGTTGCCATCGGCTAGCTCTATCACATGCCACTTAAAGGCGCGGAACTTGTCGGCAAGCGGCATGGCCGAGTTGACTTCATCGATCGTGCCGTCAATCTGCAAGCCGTTGTGGTCGACGACGGCAACAAGATTGTCGAGCGCATGGTTGCCGGCAAACATAGCCGCCTCCCACACCTGGCCTTCCTCGCACTCACCGTCGCCCAGCAACGTGTAGACACGGTAGCTGTCGCCCCAGTGCTTAGCGGAAAGCGCCATTCCAACTGCAGCAGAGATGCCCTGACCGAGCGAGCCGGTGGACATATCGATGCCTGGGGTATCGTTCATGTTGGGATGGCCCTGCAGTCGGCTGCCAATATGGCGGAGCGTCTCGAGCTCTTCGACGGGAAAATAGCCGCGATTTGCCAACACCGAATACAGGCCCGGCGCCGCGTGACCCTTGGAGAGCACAAAGCGGTCGCGATCGGCCTTGTGAGGGTCGGCAGGATCGATATTCATTTCCTCAAAGTACAGATACGTCATGATGTCGGCTGCACCGAGCGATCCACCCGGATGTCCCGACTTGGCCGCGTGAACCGCAGTCACGACACCCTTCCTGACCTCATTGGCGACCTTCGCCAGCTCCTGGTTGGTCATACGAATTCCTCTCTTGAGAACAACCCCGGCACCGGATGGCGCGATGCCGGGGGCAACCCGGTCGTTAAGCCTGAGCGACGACCTTCTGCCAGTCAGCCTCAAAAGAGGCGAGGCCCTGGTCGGTCAGCGGGTGTTGCAGGCACTTCTTGAGAGCGGCAATGGGCACGGTCGCGATGTCGGCACCAAGAAGAGCCGCCTGGGTCACGTGGTTGGGCGTGCGGACCGAAGCGGTGATGATCTCGACGGTGTCGTCGACGTTCTTGCCGGTCCAGTCATAGTTCTTGATGCATGTCACGACATTGTCGAGCTGCGAGATGCCGTCCTCGGCGATGTCGTCAAAGCGGCCGACAAACGGGCTGATGTAGCGGGCACCGGCGTTGGCGGCCATGAGGGCCTGCGTCGGCGAGAAAACAAGCGTCATGTTGACGCGCACGCCCGCATCGGCCAGGGCGCGGCAGGCGGCGAGGCCGGCCTCGCACACGGGAAGCTTGACCACGATGTTGGGAGCCAGGGCGGCAAGACGCTTGCCCTCCTCGATCATGCCCTCGGCAGTGGTCGCGGTGGACTCAGCAGACACGGGCAGGCCCTCGCAGAGCTCGGCAATCTTGAGCATATGGGGCTCAAAGTCGGCGAGCTTGCCGCCGGTCTTGGCGTACAGGGACGGGTTGGTGGTGACGCCGGCAAGGCAGCCCCAGCTCTTGGCCTCGGCGATCTCGTCAAGGTTGGCGGTATCGATAAAGAACTTCATGGTGCAAACTCCTTCTAAGGAATCCAAAACTCAAAAAATAGGACAAAGGGGATGTCCCTTTGTCCTATGTGCCGGGCCTGCAGCTGGGACATGCCCCAGGCCCGGCGTCGTGTAGGAAAAGCTACTTAGAGAGCCTTCTCGATGCGGCTCGTGACGCCCTTGAGGTTAAGACCGACGACGTACTGCTTGATCGGGCGCTTGATGTGCTCGATCACAAAGCGCTTGCCGTCGATGTCCTGGGCAGCGAGGTTGCGGTAGAGCTTCTCGACCTGCTCCTTGACCTCGGGATCGTTAAAGGCGTAGTGGCCGGAGACATCCAGAATCTTCAGGCTGAGCTCGTCGTCGGCCAGGATGTCGTCAACCTGCAGGTTGACATCGTCACCGGTCATCCACTTGCGCCAGCGCTCGGTCTTGATAGCCTTGACCAGCAGCGTGTGATACAGGTCGGAGGGATCGTCGCACAGGCCGTTGTCGACCAGAATCTGCTCGGTAGCGCAGAGCTTGAGGTATGCGCGAGTCTCCTCGGTGCCGTACTGGGGAGCAACATTGGAGGCGGTCACGTGAGCCGGGATGTGCTCGAGCAGCGTCGCGTCATCCAGGTAGTCGGCGTTGTGCTCCTTCAGGCCCACACCATAGCGCTTGGCCATGTCGGCAAGCTCGCGGGCGTTCTTGAAGTTATAATGACCGACCTGCTCGGTCCAACGGGTGAGCGTGCCGGTCTGGCCGACGATAAAGGTGGGCATGGGGCAGCCGCGCTTCTCGAGCTCGGGCTGCAGCTGAGAAATGAACTCCTCGTACTTATCGGTAGAGGTCAAGCCGCCATTGGTCTCCTCGGTACCGACCTCATAGGCGACCTCGGGCAGGTTATGCTCGCGGCGGTACTGCTCAAGGTAATCGATCAGGTCGATCGTGCGGCGAAGCACCACGTCGAGCGGAATAACCTTGCCGATCTGATAGGGGTCCTTGGTGGGGTCGACCATCAGCAAGTCAAAGCCTGCCTCCATGTCGGCGACAAAGGACTTGCGGGCGAGCTCCATGGCCTCGTCCTCGGGCAGGTGGGCGTTACGCTCCTCGTCGCGCTGCCACGGACCGCCGTGATCGCGGCACAGGTAGTACGGACCGGTGTAGCCCACCTCGTCGGCAACCTTCTTGATGTCGGCGGCAAAGCGCGTCTGGTCCCAACCGTTGACGTAGCCGGCGCCCATCTCGTCCATATCGACCTGGTTGCGGCTGGCGATAAACATGGGCGGGAAATCCTCGTCCTTGGCAAGCTCGAACACGGCCTGAATCAGGTTGGGGCTCATGGGGCCAATGCCGACCATGGTTGCGTGATCGCCGCTATCCTGCAGCTTGAGCATGCCCTGAACGGCCTGGCGGATGGTGAGGTTGGACATTTTGTTCTCCTTCTCCAGAGGATTTTTGACAAAAGTTCCCTGGGACCCAGATGTGGGCCCTATCAGTACGGATGGATTTTGTTGTGTAGGGGCGGTTGTGCGGAGTCAAATCCATCCCTCCGCACAACCGGAGTCCTTAAAGGTTTACTTGGCCTGCTTGTCGAGCGTGGGCTTCATGGCAATCAGGATTGCAGCGGCAACCACGGAGCCAATCACGATGTCCAAGCAGAACAGCGCGACGTTGTTGGTGGCAAGGGCGACGATAAAGCCACCGTGCGGGACGTAGCAGTCGATGCCCTGGAAGGCGGCAAGCGCCGCACCCACGGCAGAGCCGATGCAAATGCCGGGAAGGGTGTGACCGAGGTCCTTGACCGCGAAGGGGATAGCGCCCTCGGTAATACCGATGCAGCCCATGAACAGCGCGGAGATGCCCATCTGACGGTCGGCGTCATCGAACTTGTTCTTGGCGATGAGTGCAGCGAGGCCACAGGCGATCGGGGGAACGGCGACGGCGACGCGGAACATACCATTAGGACCGTAGATGCCGGAGGCCATGATGGCCATGGTAAAGGTCGAAGCGGTCTTGTTGATGGGGCCACCCATATCGAAGGCGGTCATAACACCAATGACCAGGCCCAGGACGACGGCGGAGCCGCCCTGCAGGCTACCGAGCACGCTGGTGAGCCAATCCATCACAAAGCCAAGCGGCGTGGCCAGGATGTAGATGTATGCCATGCCAAGGACGAGCGAGGTCAGAATCGGGATGATCAGGATCGGCATGATGGTCTGGATGGTGTTGTTGACCTTCCAGGTCTTCATCCAGCGGACAAAGTAACCGCAGATGACAGCCATGATCATGGCACCCAAGAAGCCAGTCGAAACACTGTTGCCGCTCGGGGTGACGACGGCGTTGTTGACCAAGTAGCCCAGGACAAAACCGGGGGCGAGCGCGGGCTTGCCGGCCATCGAGTAGGCGATGTATGCCGCAAGCACCGGAATCATCATGGAAATACCGGCCATGCCGATGGTATTAAGGCTCACCATCAACGGGTTGGTGACCTCCATACCGCTAGCACCGGCAGTACCGGATGCCAACGAGAAGGCGAGGAACACGCCACCGATAACGACAATGGGGATAAAATAGGAAACGCCGGTATTGAATGCATTGAGCAGCGTCTTACCCGGATCGGCAAAGATAGACTGCTTGGACGCCGGTGTCGGGGCCTGCGGGGCAGCGGAGACGGCCTTCTTCTCTGCCTTGGCCTCGGCCTTGGGCGCGTCAACGGCACCGCCCGTCGCCTTGATGATCTCAACAGCCTGGTCGATGATCCTGACCGGATCGGCGATCACATCGGAAGTACCGACCTTGAGGAACTTGCCCTCGGCCATCTTCTGCTCAAAACGGTCCTCGTTCTCGACACCCACGTCGACGGACTCCAGGACCAGGTCGGCGGAGTCCACGTCTTCCTGCGTGAGCTCATTCTCGATACCCAGGCCACCCTGAGCCTCGACCTTGCACTCGATGCCACGGGCGGCGCATTCATCCTGAATCGCCTTCTGGGCCATATACGTGTGGGCGATACCCACGGTACAGGCGGCAACGCCTACGATCTTCATTGCTTCCCTCTTTTCATAGAGTTGCGTGCGCAAGACACCGTTTGCGGAGGCCTCCGGAGCATCCCCTGCCGTTTGGACTTGCTGTCTTTTCGACAAGACCAATATAGGTGCTCAATTTTCTTAATGCCAGCTTATTTCGGTAAACGCGCAGTTCAGAGCGTTGGTTACGCTATTTAGTTATGCGTTTAACCAAAAATGAATCCTGCGATTTTACCCTCGATTTCAAAAGTCAAGAAGTATTTGATTTTCTCGGTAGACGGCAGATACGCATGCCGGTCACAAATTTCGACCCCACCCGTATACCGCATTTGTTGCATACTCATAATGAAAGGAAAAGGTCGCTCACCGAAGCACATCCCTCACCAAGACTCAAAGTCATCATGTTGGAAAATGCTCATCTGTCGGAAGGAGTCGCTGTGGCAAAACAGCGCGTTACGATTGCAGACGTCGCTCGAGAGGCGGGAACCTCGACGGCAAGCGTCTCGTATTACCTCAACGACAAACGAGAAAAGCTTAGCGAGAAGACGCAGACAAAGATTGCGCGCGTCATCAAGGAACTCGGATACGTTCCCAACGCCCAAGCGCAAACGCTCACCGGCAAGCAGACCCACGTCATCGCCATCATCATTTTGGATAACACCAACAAGTGGGCGGGCCTCGTCCTCAACGGCATGGAACGGGTCATGCTCCCCGCGGGTTATCAAACGGTCGTTTGCACGAGCAACTTTAACCCCGAGACCGAGCTCATGTACGTCGACAAGATGCTCTCGCTGGGCGTCGATGGTTTTATCATCCAGCCCACGGCAAATTTCAAGGCCGTCCACGACCGCATCAAGCGTGCCGGCAAGCCCGTCGTCTTTTTTGACGCGGCCATCTACAGCCCAGGCACCAGCTGGATCAAAACCAACCTCTACGACGGCGTGTACAACGCCACGCAGGCGCTTCTCGATGCCGGCTACGAGGACTTTTTCTCCATTGCCGCCAATATGACCGAAATGCGCACCCGCATGGAACGTTTTCAGGGATATGCCGAGGCACTAGCCGCGAATGGGCAGCTCTACAAAGCCATCCCCATCGATCACAACAAGCCGTCAATCAACGAGCTCACCGAATACTTTAAATACAAGTTCAACCCCGCCAAGCGCACACTCATCTTCGTACAAAACCAATGGGCACTTCCCCGTGTCTACAAGGCCCTCCAACCCATGGCCCATCTACTTCCGCAGCAAATAGGTCTTTTGGGACTCAACTGCGAAGACTGGACCAACCTCACCACGCCGACCGTCTCCACGATCATCGAGCCCGTCGACCAGGAAGGCAGGGAGGCGGCCGAGATGCTGCTCGCCTTGCTTGATGGCAGCAGCCAACCCGGCGAGCAGCGCATTCTCGAGTGCAAGCTCAACTGGCTCGACTCCACCTCGATCTAGACCGCGAGACAAATTAATCAGTAGTGTTTGTCCCAAATCTTAAGTATTTGTTCGATAGAACGGCCCCTGCCGGCTCCTGCTAGACTGGTAGATTCCCAACCGTCCCTCCAGGAGCCTCAATGTCGCGCAAGTCCGCCTACAAGCAAGTACTTTCCATCGGCACCGCCGTGGTGCTGGGGTTTGCACTGTTTACGGGATCGCTTGACGGGGCGCCCAAGCTGCTGTCGCCGCAAAGCGACGAACAGGCGGCGGCTCTGGCCGAAAAACAAAACGAGAGCCCCAGCCGCACCGACGACGAGGCAGACCTGGTCGCCCGGCTCGAATCGGGAACAGCGAGTTCCTCGGACTCTCAAAATAGCCAAGACTCTGGCGATGGCTCCGAATCCGCCACGACCAACACCAACGGCAACGTTGCCGCGGACAGCGCCGCCACCCCCATCGACGAGGTGGAAAACCCCGACCTCAACCGCGCCCGCGGTGTTTATCTCAGCAGCATTCCCGACTACGCCGGCAATCCCTACGTTGCCCTTCGCGCCGACAGCACGCACCCGCTCGGCATGCCGTCATTCACGCTCGATGAATACGAGCGCGCCACCGAAGAGGGCTGCTTTAAGAAGTTCTCCAAGCTCGACAGTCTGGGCCGCACCCGCAAAGCGCTTGCCTGCGTGGGCCCCGAATCGCTCGGCCAAGGCAAGCGCGGGGATATCTCGCGTATCCACCCCGCCGGATGGCACCAACAGCGCTACGACTTTATTCCAGGCCAGAGCCTCTACAACCGCTGCCACCTCATCGCCTGGTCGCTCTGCGGCGAAAACGCCAACCGCAAGAATCTCCTCACCGGCACGCGCTATCTCAACGAGACGGGCATGCTACCGTTTGAGGAGCAAATTCTTAACTACATCCACGACACGGGTAACCATGTGCTCTACCGTGTCACGCCCATGTATAACGAAGAGGAGCTTGTCTGCCGCGGCGTGCGCCTTGAGGCGCAATCGGTCGAGGACCACGGCAAGACCCTCTGCTTCCACGTATACTGCTACAACCTGCAGCCGCATGTGCAGATCGACTACGCCACCGGCCGCAATCAGACCTCGGGAGACTAGGGCCGACCAAGCTGCCCTAAAACCTAAATTGATCCGTTTTCCTCCGTCCCCAAGGGATCAAATAAGGCCGCCCCGGTTGCCCAGGGCGGCCTTTTCGTCAGTACCTACATTGCAGACAAAATCAGACGCTACTTGGCGCGACCCTCCTCATAGCGCTCGACCAGCTTGGCCTGAACGTCATAAGGTACCTGCTCATAGCCAGCGGGCTTCATGGTAAAGTCGCCCGTGCCGCGCGTGATAGAGCGCAGGCGCGTCGAGTAATCCGTCAGCTCGGCCAGCGGCGCCTGGGCAATGACCACGGTATCGCCGCGCTCATCGGTCTCCATACCCGTCACGCGACCGCGCGAGGCCGAGATGTCGCCCATCACGGCGCCGGCGTAGCTCTCGGGAATAGTCACCGTGATTTCCTCGATGGGCTCCAGCACCACCGGGTCGGCATCGGCGCATGCCTTGCGCAGGCCGATGCGAGCCGCCGCGCGGAACGCCATCTCGTTGGAGTCGACGCTGTGATACGAGCCGTCGTACACAGCCACGCGAATGCCCGTGAGCGGATAGCCGGCAATAATACCGTCCTTCATGGTCTCCTGGACGCCCTTGTCCACGGCGGGGATGAGCGAGCGCGGGATGCGGCCGCCCACGACCTCGTCCACAAACTCGTAGCCGTCGCTCGTGCCGTCGGGCCCAATGAGCGGCTCAACGCGCAGCCAGCAGTCGCCATACTGACCGGCACCGCCAGTCTGCTTCTTATGGCGGCCCTGGGCACTTGCCGTACGGCGAATGGTCTCGCGATACGGAATGCGAATCGGCACGCTCTTGGCTACGACCTTGGTGCGATCCTCCAAACGATTGAGCAGCACCGAAACCTGTGCCTCACCAACGGCGGAGATAATGGTCTGGCCGGTCTCCTCGTCGCGGTCGATGCTCATAGTCGGATCGGCCTTGCAGGCCTTCTCGATAAACGTGTAGAGCTTCTCCTCGTCACCGCGGTTCTCGGCCTCGATGGCAATGCGGTACTGCGAGTTGGGGAACTTAAACGCCGCAGCCTCGACCTTGCCGGTAATCGAGAGCGTATCGCCCGTCTCGGCAGCCAGCTTGGGCGCCACGATGATGTCGCCGGCATAGGCGTGACCGACCTCGGTCATATCGCGGCCGCACATCACATACAGGTGAGCCAGACGGTCGCTCTTGCGCGTACGGGCGTTGACCAGCTCAAGACCCGGCTCAAGCGTGCCCGTCAGCACCTTGATAAAGCTGATGCGACCCTGCTGCGGGTCGGCCAGCGTCTTAAACACAAACGCCACCGGACGGTCGTCATCACTCGAAATCTTGAGCGAATCGCCGTCGATGAGCGGCATCTCGCCGTAGTCGGTCGGCGCCGGGAAGTACGTGGCGATGTCGTCCATCAGCGAGTTGACGCCCTGCTCCTTAATGCAATCGCCCGCAAAGACCGGCACAAAGATGCGCTCAGCGATCGCCTTCGACAGCAGACCTTCAAGCTCCTCCTGCGTCAGCGTCTCCTCGCCTTCCAAGTACTTCATCATCAGCTCATCGTCGGCCTCGGCCACCAACTCGCACAGATGGTCATGGGCCTCCTCGGCCTGGGCACGATACTCCTCGGGAATCTCCGACTCAACTGCTTCGGCGCCGTTGCAATGGCGCGCCTTCATGCGCACCAGGTCGATGATGCCGTCAAAGTCCTCGCCCTCGCCCCAGGGAAGGGTCACGGCGCCCAGGCGCGTGCCAAAGCGCTCCTGCAGCAGGTCCATCGTGGTCGCAAAGCTGGCCTCGGAGCGCGACAGGCGGTTTACGAACACCGCACGCGCCAGGCGCAGGTCCTCGGCGGCATACCAGAGCTTAACCGTCGTAGGCTGCGGGCCGGCCTCGGCGTCGACCACAAACAGAGCCGTCTCGCAGACGCTCATCGCGGCAAAGGCGTCGCCGATAAAATCGGGGTAGCACGGGGCATCGAGCACATTGATGCGCGCGCCCTTCCAGTCGATCGGCGCGATGGTCGTCGAGATGGAGAATGAACGCTTGACCTCTTCAGGGTCATAATCGAGCGTGGGCTTGGTGCCGTCGTGGCCGCCCAGGCGGGCGGTCTTGCCGGAAAGGTGGAGCATGGCTTCGGCGAGTGAAGTCTTGCCCACCCCGCCTTGGCCTACGAGCACCACGTTCCTTACATTACCGGTCTTGGGAGCACCCATGATGACCTCCTTGCAGGGCCGCGCGCGATGCGCGACGCCAACGGGGAGAGTTCGCGGTCGATGCCGTCCCGGGAGCAGCATGGTCGGCAGCCGAGCCGACTCACCCTCCAAATGTCCTATGCCACCACCCTACCCTCACGGGTGACTGTCCATGCACACCTTTCGGCGCACGTATGAATACAGGCGGCGAGAGGAAGAGACAAGCTTGTGAGGCGATTATTGAACCCCGTCGATGCAAACAAAAAGCCGCCACAGACCATAAGACCTGCGGCGGCTTCGCCTCAATTAATAGTTGAGTAAATACCTGAGCCTATCCCTCGATACGGCTCAAGAACTCACGGGTGCGCTGCTCGCGTGGATGGTCGATGACCTGCTCGGCAGGACCCTCCTCGACAATACGACCGCCGTCCATAAAGACCACGCGGTCGGCAACATCGCGCGCAAACTGCATCGCATGGGTCACGATCACCATCGTCATATTCTGCGCCGCAAGGTCTTTAATGACACGCAGCACCTCGGCCGTCAGCTCGGGATCGAGTGCCGAGGTCGGCTCGTCAAAGAATAAGATTTCCGGATCGAGCGCCAGGGCGCGGGCAATACTCACGCGCTGCTGCTGACCGCCCGAAAGCTCACACGGCACCTTGTTCTCGTTGCCCGTCAGCCCCATTTGCGCAATCAGCTCGTGAGCGCGGGCTTCCGCCTGCTCGCGCGGACGCTTAAGCACACGAATCGGCGCATCGATGATGTTTTTCATCACGGTATAGTGCGGAAACAGATTGTAGTTCTGAAACACCAGGCCAAACCGCGAGCGCGCTTGCTTGGGCACATCGCCCTTCGCATAGACCGCGCCCGAACCCGCATCCGTCGCAACGGCAAGGTCGCCAAACGAGAGTGAGCCTCCGTCGAGTGTCTCGAGCAGCGTGGCACACCGCAGCAGCGTGGACTTACCGCCACCCGAAGGTCCGATAATCGCCACGACCTCGCCACGCTTCACCTCGAGCGAGATATCCTTGAGCACCTCATTGCCGCCAAACGCCTTACGCGCGTTCGATATATTCATTACCGAATTAATCATGGTAGTAATCCAATTTTTTCTCGGCGGCGACCAGCAGCATCTCGACCACAAAGTTAAAGATCCAGTAGATCAGCGCCGCGATCGCAAACGGCACCATACTCACCTGCGAGGCGACCAGCGCCTTGGCCGTCGAGAACATCTCACCCACGCCAATGGCAAACGCCAGCGACGTGTCCTTGACCAGCGTGATGATCTCGTTGCCCATCGCCGGCAGAATACGCTTGGCGACCTGCGGCATCACGATATACAGAAACGTCTGCATGCGCGAATAGCCCAGCACCTCGGCGGCCTCATATTGACCGCGCGGAATGGACTGCAGGCCCGAGCGATAGATCTCGGCAAAGTAACCGGCGTAGTTGATGATGAACGCCACGACGCACGCCGTCCACTTGGAATCGGGCGTGAGCGAAATGCCAAACACGTAGTACGGGGCAAAGTAGATGGCAAACATCTGCAGCATGAGCGGCGTACCGCGCATGACCGAGATATAGATGCGCGCAATCCAGCGGAGCGGCGCAATTTTACTCATGCGCATAAACGCCACGGGGATTCCCAGCGGAATCGACCCCAGCAGCGTCAGCACAAACAGCTGCAAGCTGACCAAGAATCCCTGGCCAAGCATCTGCATCATGACCTGAATAGACAACCCAAGCTCTCTTTCACAGTAACGGAACAGCGAACCCAATGCTAAAGCGGGTTTTCCAGGTGCCCGAGTTTGCCGTGAAAGAGGAGCGCCGCGTACTAAATGTACGCAAGCGACGGTTTGAACGGCAAAATCGGGTGCCTGGGAAAGCCGCTATTTGAGCACCCAGTTGTCGAAGGAAAGACCATAGCTTGAATACTTGTCGCACAGGTCCTTGACCGTACCGTCCTCGTAGAGTGCCTTGAGCGACTCGGTTACAGCATCGGCCGACTTGGTGTCGTCCTTCTTAAAGCCGACGGCGTAGTGCTCGCTGGACAGCGGCTTGTCGAGCTGCGTATAGGCATCGGGCTTGGCGGCAAGCTGATACTGGGCAATCGAAAGGTCGCAAGCCACGGCATCGACTGCACCACTCTCGAGCTGCATAAACGCCGTGTTGTACTCACCGATGGTATCGAGCGTGGCAAACGTCGCGGCCAGATCCTTCTGGTCGCCCTCGAGCACGTCCTGTGCGGCGGAATCAGTCTGGGTAATCACGGTCTTGCCGGCAAGATCGTCCCAGCTCTTGATACCCGCGTCCTTCTTGACCACCAGCACCTGCTCGTTGAGCATGTACGGCTCGGAGAACGTGTAGTCGTCCTCACGGCCCTCCATGGTAAAGCCGTTCCAGATGCAGTTGATGGCGCCCGAGTTAAGCAGCGTATCCTTGGCGTCCCAGTCGATGGCCTCGTACTTGACCTCCCAGCCCTGCTTATCGGCAACGGCCTTGGCCAGATCGAGATCAAAGCCGGTGTACTCGCCATCGTCGCCCACAAAGCCGTACGGAGGGTAGGACTTGTCAAAGCCCACCACGAGCTTCTTGGACTCCGCAGCGCCCTTCACATCCTTGGCCGCGGCAGAACCAGCAGCGGAGCCCTTGCCGGCACCACCGCCGCAGCCGACAAGACCAAGGCCAAGCACCGTGGCAAGCGAGCCGGATAGACCAACAAACTGACGACGAGACATATCGGTATTCATGGTATTCCCCCTCGATAGTACTTTAGTTAGGTAAAGTGAGTCATGTAACGTTCAGAATCATACACTTTACCTTGATAGAGTACAAGGGAGGGTTTGCCCGGCGTGGGCGGGGAGCGGCGCGTAATTAAGTTTCCTGCTCTACAGTCCTGCGCAAGACGGAAAGCACATTAAGTGCTTTCCTTTGCGTGCGGAACTCGCGATAAACTTAATTACGCGCCGCTCCCCGCCCACGCCGGGCAAACGTCGTTGGACTTATCACTGACACGATTAAACCGCTTGTATATCGTCTGCTGGCTTGGCACGGTACAATACTTGCAGCTTTAATTCATGAATTAGTGGAGTTATTGATGGCAGAATCTCGTGCGGAGCGTAAGGCTCGTCGTGCTTTAATCGAGGCAGCTGAGGGGTTGGAAGAGAAAAAATCTTCTAAGAAATCCAAGTCGTCTCAGGATGCGAAGGGCAAGGTTAAGACCAAGCGTTCTGGCTCTCGTCAGGGCGGGGATAAGGCGCCTCACGTTCGCTCCAAAGGCTCGCGCAAGGATTCGGCTCAGCCTGCGCGTAAGGCTGTGGGCCCCAAGTCCCCCTGTTCGATCATGAAAGCTTGCGGTGGGTGCACGGCGCTCAATCGTCCTTATAAGAAGCAGCTCGCCGCCAAGCAGGCTGCCATGGAGGAGCTTTTTGCCTCGCTTTGCGAGCGTGAGGGCATTGCCGTCGATCCCATTCGTGGTATGGGTGTCACCTTGGGCGACCCGGGCAAGTATCCTGCGCCGCGCGGTTTTCGCCATAAGGCTGCCACTCCCTTTGCTCCCGGTAAGGAGGGCGCTGTCCGTTGCGGTTTCTTTGAGCGCGGTTCGCACAGAATCGTTGCCGTACCCGAGTGTCCTGTCGAGGCGCCGGGTGCCCGTCAGATTCTCAACGGCATCGCGCGCGAAGCTGAGCGGCTGCATATTCCCGCCTTTAATGAGGACAAGCATCTTGGTTTGCTTCGCTATGCCGTCGTCCGCTGCGGCTGGCGTACCGACCAAGTCATGGTTACGCTCGTGACCGCCCAGCGTGACTTACCGCATGCGCAGGAGTTCTTTGAGGCCGTCGCGGCGCTCGATCCGCATATCGTCACCGTCGCCCAAAATATCAACGGCCGTCCCGGTAACGCCATCTTGGGTGAGGAGACTCGTATCGTCTATGGCGCCGAGTGCATACGCGACCAGCTGCTCGGTTGCGAATTCGATATCTCCCCTACCGCGTTCTATCAGACCAATCCACAGCAGACCGAGCTGCTCTATCAGCTTGCGATTGACGGCATGGACCTGCAGCATGGTGACATTCTTATGGACGCGTACTGCGGCAGCGGCACCATCGGTCTGTGCGCCGCGAAGGATGCCCAGGACAGGGGTGTCGGCATTATGCTGCTCGGCGTGGAGCGCAACCCGGCGGGCATTGCCGACGCACGTCGCAATGCCGAGCTCAACGGCCTCACCCGCAGCGCTTGGTTTATGGCCGACGACGCCACCGATTACATCCTGGACGCCGCCGATAACAACGAGCGCGTTGACGTTCTCTCCATCGACCCGCCACGCGCCGGCTCCACACCAGAGTTCCTCGAAGCCGCTTGCGCACTCAAGCCGCGCCGCATCACCTACATCAGTTGCAATCCCGTCACCCAAGAGCGCGACCTACACCAGCTCCTCGACGGAGGTTATCGCCTGCTCAAGATCACGCCGGTCGACATGTTCCCCCACACCGACCACACCGAGACCGTCGCGGTCCTCGAGCGCCGCTAATCCACCGACACAAGAAAGGGGGCGGCCCGTCTGGACTGCCCCCTTCGCTTGGCTTATGAACTCCGCTACATCCCCTTGCGCAGGTCACACACGCCGGCTGCCGCCATCTCGCGAAGCAGCGTCTCGCGGTCGCGTGTCACGATCAAATCCAGCGGGAAATGAATCTCGTCGAGCATCTTGCGGGCGTGGTCGAGCTTGCCAATTGCCATGCCAATGTGCGCATCAGTCGACACGCCAATGCCCACGCCCAGCTCGGCGCAGCGCTCGGCGATCTTGCGGCACACGTCCCAATGCTCAGCATCGTTGCCATGCTCAAGGCTGTGGTTGTTGATCTCGATTATCTTGTGCTTGGCCTTGGCCGCCAGCAGCACCTCATCGATATCGAACAGCACGCCCGAACGACCCGTATGCCCAAGCATAAACACCTTGGGGTGCTCCAGGGCATTGATGTACATCTCGGTTGTCTGGGCGAGCGTCGCGCCTTCGGCAAACTGCGGGTTATGCACGCTTGCCACCAAATAATCCAAATTACGCGTCACCAAATCGAACAGCGAATGCTCACGACTATACGAATCGCCGGCGATATCGAGCGAAACGGGAATGTCCTCGCCAAACAAGCTGCCGTCCAGCGAAACGATATCGGCCTCGGCGCCGCGAAGCACCAGCACGCCGCTCCAAATGCGCGGCCAGATATCCTGATTGATAAAGAACTGGTAACTACGCAGGTCATTGGGGCAAGGCGAAACCATAGAGCTCAGATGGTCGGCAGATCCGAGCACCTGCAGGCCACGCTCTGCCGCCCAGTACACATTCTCCTCAATGGTCGAATATGCATGCGCAGAGAACATCGTATGAGTATGGATATCACAGGAAAGCAGGTAGGGCATCGGATCTCCTTATCCGGCATGGCCGTCGCGTATATTCATTGTACGCATAGCCTTCGATAGTCGTAAAACCGCTCCATCCCAACGACACAACGTACATGACAACGGGGTCCGGCTCAACACCAAACCCCGTTTCACGTAAAACATTACAGGCAGAGCGCTTTGCTTTTAACGATACTCGTCTGCCAGCTGCTTCCAGGCAGGTAGCGAATTGATAATCGTCTCGTAACTCACACAATAGCCAAGGCGGAACCAACCCGGCATACCAAAGCTGTCCGAGGGAACCGCGAGCAGCTCGTACTTCTTCGCGCGCTCGCAAAATGCATTTGCATCGGGCTCGAGCGCCTTCACCCACAGGTAGAAAGCACCGTCCGGCTCAACATAGGTGTAGCCGTACTCCGCCAATGCATCGGTGAGCGCCGTGCGGTTGCGTGCATAGGCCTCAACGTCACTCGGCTCATCGATGCAATCGATAATCACGCGCTGGAAGAGCGCCGGTGCGCACACAAAGCCCAGCGTACGGGCGGCACCGGCAACGGCGGGCATTAGACGAGCTGCCTGAGGATTCGTATTGGGAACCAGGATCCACCCGACGCGCTCGCCCGGTAGCGAAAGCGACTTGGAATACGAGTAACACACGATGGTGTGCTCGTAGATCGAAGGCACCCAAGGCACCTCGGCGCCATAGACAATCTCGCGATACGGCTCATCCGAGATAAGCATGATCGGGTTCTCGGGATCGCGCTTGGCGTTGACCTCGCGCAGAACATTGGCCAGTCGCGTCAGCGTGTCGCGCGTATACACGGCACCAGTCGGGTTGTTTGGCGAGTCGATAATGACGGCCGCCGTTTTATCGGTAATCGCCTTGAGCACATTACCCACGCTCAGCTGGAACGTGTCTTCATTGGCGGGCACCTCGACACACGTACAGCCGGCCTTCTCAATCCACACGCGATACTCCGGGAAGTACGGGGCGATAACAATGACCTCATCGCCCGGATTGGTAACGGCATTGAGTGTGCAGGTGAGCGAAGCCGCCGCGCCCACGGTCATAAAGACATCCTTGCCCTCATAGCTCGTGCCGAAACGGCGATTGAGCGACTCAGCCACGGCGGTACGGCACTGCGGCAAACCCGGTGCAGGCGTGTATCCATGCAGCTGGTCGCTCGGCAGCTCCAAGGCCTTCTTAATGGACTCAGCCACGGCGGCAGGCGCCGGAACACTCGGGTTTCCCAGCGAAAAATCGAATACGTTCTCTGCACCGATCTGCGCCTTGCGTTCAAGGCCATAGCTAAAGATCTCACGGATGATGGAGCTTTCCGCACCGCGAGCATACATAGTTTCGTTGATCATCTGTTCCCCTTTCACATAGGCGCTATTGTACGCTTTAGCTGAGCAAAGTGCCGCAGCAATGTTGATTGGGGACAGACTTAAATGCGTGAAAACGCTCATTTAAGTCTGTCCCCAATCAACATATCGCTTAAAAGAAAAGCCTCCACAGGTTTCCCCGCGGAGGCTTTCGCTACAAGAACTATTTGTCGGCGTCGGTGTTGCCGCCAGCGTTGACGACATGGTCATCGCCGGCATCGTCGGATGTGGCTTCGGCATCCTCCTGCATGGCCGCCTGCGCAAAGGCCGCGGCATCAGCCGCCAGCTCCTCCTCGCTCATACGAGGCGCGCGCTTCTTGGTCGGCATGCCGGCCGCCTTGGCATTGCGCTCCTCCTTGGCCGCCAGGATATCGCCCTCGCGCTCAAGATAGGCGTCCCACTCGTTATCGAGCAGGGCATTCACGGCATCGCCCTCGACAGTCTCGCGCTCAAGCAGCACCTTCGCCATCAGATCGAGCTGATCGCGACGGGCATCCAAGATCTCAACAGCACGACGATGGGCCTCGCGCATGATGCGCTGAACCTCGATATCAATGCGGCGCGCCGTCTCCTCGGAGTAATCCTGATGATCGGCATAGTCGCGGCCCAGGAATACCTGATGCTGCGCCTCGCCAAAGACCTGAGTGCCCAGCTCCTCGCTCATGCCCAGGCGCGTGACCATCTCGCGCGCCATCTTGGTCGCGCGCTCCAGGTCGTTGCTCGCGCCCGACGTGATGTCATCGCACATGAGCTCCTCGGCAACGCGACCGCCCAAGAACACGGCGAGCTCGTCGAGCATCTCGTTCTTGGTCTTGAGGAAGTGATCCTCCTGCGGAAGCTGCAGTGTGTAGCCCAGGGCCTGACCGCGGCTGACGATCGAGATCTTATGAACCGGATCGGAGTGCTCCAGGATGTGGCCCACCAAAGCGTGGCCGCTCTCGTGGTAGGCAATCGTGGTGCGCTCGGCTTCGGTCATCACGCGACCCTTGCGTTGCGGTCCGGCAATCACGCGCTCCATCGACTCCTCGACCTCGTCCATCGAGATCACGGAACGATGACGGCGAGCGGCCAGCAGCGCAGACTCGTTGAGCAGGTTCGCCAAATCGGCACCAGTAAAGCCAACGGTCATCTGGGCGAGCTTCTCAAACTTTACGTCCTCGTCCATCGGCTTGTTCTCGGCATGCACGCGCAAGATCTGCTCGCGGCCCTTCACATCCGGACGGTCGACCGTAACCTGACGGTCAAAACGACCGGGACGCAGCAATGCCGGATCCAGGATGTCAGGACGGTTGGTCGCGGCGATCAGGATGACCGACTCGCTTTCCTCAAAACCGTCCATCTCGACCAGCAGCTGGTTGAGCGTTTGCTCGCGCTCGTCGTGACCGCCGCCCAAGCCAGCTCCGCGCTGACGTCCCACGGCATCGATCTCGTCAATAAAGATGATTGACGGAGCCTGAGACTTGGCCTCCTTAAAAAGGTCGCGCACGCGGCTGGCGCCGACACCCACGAACATCTCGACAAAGTCAGAGCCCGAGATACTAAAGAACGGCACGCCCGCCTCGCCGGCAACGGCCTTGGCCAGCAACGTTTTACCGGTGCCCGGAGGGCCCACCAGCAACACGCCACGCGGGATCTTGGCGCCCAGCTTGCGATAGCGATCCGGATCGCTCAAAAAGTCACGGATCTCCTCGAGCTCCTCGACTGCCTCGTCCACGCCGGCAACGTCCTCGAACTTGACCTTGGGACGCGTAGCCTCGTTGGTCTTGGCATTGGTCTTGCCAAACTGCATGTTCCTATTATTGGCGCCCATCATCTGGCGCATAAAGTAGAACATGATGGCGATCAGGGCGATCGTCGGCAGCACGCTCATCGCCAAGTCGCCCCAAAAATCGGGGTCGTTGGTGTTGACGATGTACTTGGTGTCGGGGTGCTCCGCCATAAGCTCGGCAAGCGAATCGGAGCCGACATAGGTCGAGGAGAAGCTCTTGAGCTCGCTCGTATCACCCTTGTCCTTTTTCGTCTTCCAGTAATGACCCGCCACGCTTCCGTCTTGAACCGTATAGGTCAAATCTTCGACGCGATCCTGCTTAATGGCGCTCACCATCTCGCTCGTCGCGAGCTTAACGGTATTGCTGGAGCTGGCAAAGCCGGAGCCCATATTAAAGAAGGCGTAGCCCAGAAGCGCGCAAGCCAAAATAAAATACAGCCAGCCCGTACGCGTGGGCTTCTTGCCTCCGGGCATCCCCGGGATCTTAGGCTCCCGGGGAGTCTGGGAATTGTTATCGTTACGGTCGTCGGGCATCTTACGAATAAACCTCCGGTTTCAAAATGCCCAGATACGGAAGGTTGCGATAGCGCTCGGCATAGTCGAGGCCGTAGCCCACCACAAAGGCATCGGGGCAATGGGTTCCAACATACTTGGGCGTGACGGCCGAGGTACGGTCCTCAACGTCCTTCCATAGGAAGGCGGCGACCTCCAGAGAAGCGGGCTTGCGGCTCTCGAGGTTCTTCATCAGGTACTTGAGGGTCAGGCCCGAGTCCAGAATGTCCTCGACGATCAGCACGTCGCGACCACGGATGTCGATATCCAGGTCCTTAATGATACGCACGATACCCGAAGACTTCACACCGTCGCCATAGCTCGAAACAGCCATGAAATCGATGTTGGTCGGCAGCTCGATCTTGCGCATCAGGTCGCCCATAAAGACCACGGCGCCGCGCAGGACCGCAATCAGTACCAGATCCTTACCCGCGTAGTCGCGAGTAATCTGCTCGCCTAGGCGAGAGACGATACCGTCGATATCCTCCTGCGTAAACAGAACCTTCTCGATATCCGGATGTTGAGAAGCCATGACAACCCTTTCTTGTGCTTAATCGCCCACACACCGCCGTATGGACGCGAACTACACATTCTAGCAGCGCACGGGGTATATTTTCCAGCCCGCGCACCATCAGCGCGGGAATACCGTCAACGCCGCACAGAAAAGCTGGTGCGAGGAGCTAATCCGCGTCAACCACGCGAAGCAGATAGGCCACGCGCGTCGCCGCCGTGCACTTAAAACGTTCGTCCGCGCGAACGCCCGCGACCCATACTACGGCACCCCCCGGAGCCGTTCTTACCACGGGTACGCCAGAGCGGTCTGAAACAGGAATGCGCGCCTCGTTCAACAGGTCTGACACTTTCTTGCTTCGGCCGTTCATCCCCAACGGGCACATCACGTCTCCCGGCACAGGGCTATCCACCCACAGGCGCGCCGATCGTGCCTCGGTGGGAATCTCCCCGCGCGAGCCGGCTAACATCCGCTCGCCATCGCAGTCGGCAAACCCCAGGGCCGCCGCATCCACCAAGGCCGCAACCTTTCCGGCAGCAGCAAGCTCGCGGGCACAGTGCACGATATCGCACCCCGGCTCCACAGCCATCGGCTCCGCTGTCAGCATATGCCCCGCCCCCAGCGGCAGACGACCGGGAACGGAGATCCAATCGGCCACTAAACCCTCGCGCGCCGCCGGGGCCTTGAACGCCAGCATGCCAAACTCCACACGGGCATCAATTCCCGCAGGAAGCGTAACCGAGCCCGAGCCCGCAGCGACGCAGGCGAGCACGCGCTCCACGTGCCGCATCTCCGGTCGCGCGTCGGGATCGATGCGCTTAATCGCCAACCGCACGATACGCCGTGCAATCACAACCTCAGCGGCGGCCAGTCGGCGAGCGTCAAGAACCAGTGCACCCGCCGCCTCCTTACGCAGGCAGCTTCGAAACGCCTGTGCGGAAAGCTGGGAAAGAAAGGCGTCCTCATCGCCCAAGATCTCGCAGGCGGCGCCAATCGTCTTACAGACACTCGCGTTGCGCTGCGCCACCACCGGCATCACTCGATGGCGCACATAGTTACGCAAGTATGACACGTCCTCGTTGCTCTCGTCCTCTCGCCACGGCTGACCATGCACCTGCAAATAGCCCACGAGCTCATCATGAGTCAGGTCGAGCAGGGGACGCACCACGATATTCCTCCGGCGAGGAATGCTCGATAGGCCAGCGGGCCCCGAACCCTTAATCGCGTTCATCAAAAACGTTTCCGCGCGATCCGAAGACGTGTGCGCAGTGCAGATACGAGCCGCCGTTCGCGGTGCCCCCGTCCGGACGCAGAGCTCGCGAACATACCTCCGCGCCGCGGCATAGCGCACCTCGCGAGCCGCAGCCTCGATATTGCCCGATTCGTCATCAAAATAGGCATGCTCAACACACAGCGGCAAGCCGTATTGCGCGCACAGGTCACGTACAAAGGCCTCGTCGCCATCGGATGCCTCCCCGCGCAGATGATGGTTTACATGCAGCACGTGCAATCGCTCGCGCGCAATAGGAGCGACGCCGCGCCCGTCCTGGATATCCAGCTTTGATGTGCAAGCCATAAGGAGCAGCGCCGTCGAGTCCGCACCGCCTGATACCATGAGCACTACGGGGGCAGCGGCCTGCCGCGTTGCCAGGGCGCTCTTATCCGTCCTCGGCGCGGCATGATGTCCATAGTGCTGAGATACCGTTGGCATTCGCTTCCTCCTCTATTCGTCCGCACCCATTGTATCCTTTGGAATCTTATGTCTCGCCTGCACCTTCATATCCTCGGCAGCGGCTCAAAAGGCAACTGTGCACTCGTCGAGGGGCCTCAGGGGCTCATCATGATCGACAACGGCCTGTCCCGCCGCGAGACACTTAAACGCATGGCGGAGCTTGGCCTCTCGGCAGACGACGTCGCCGCTCTTGTAATCACCCATGAGCATGGTGACCATATCAAGGGGCTCGATGTATGGTGCAAGCACTGGCATGGTCCCCTCTTTGCCAGCAGGGACACCCTTTCATGCAAAGAAAACCTCGCGCGCCTGCCCGTAGAGGAATTTGACCCCGGCGACACGCTCCCCATTGCCGGCATCCACGTGCAAACCTACTCAACATCGCACGATGTCATCAATCCTGTCGGCTATCGATTTAATGCTCTCGATGATTCCATTGGGTTTGCCACCGACACCGGAGAGTTATCGAGCAAGGCCATAGGCATCCTCAAAGACTGTCGAGTTCTCGCGCTCGAAAGCAACCACGATGTAGCTATGCTGCGCGAAGGAGCGTACCCCCGCTTTCTTCAGGAGCGCATCCTGTCCACAAAGGGGCACCTCTCCAACAACCAGGCCGCCGAAGCCGCGCGCGAACTTGTTACCGATCGCACCGAACAGCTCATCGCCATGCATATCAGCCAGGACAATAATCGTCCAAGCCTTACCGTCAAAAGCTATGCCAACGCGCTTGATGCAAGTCTCGATGATGAACTCGGCAGTTCTGCCACCCGTCTTCAAGGGCCACGGAAGCTCTCGATACGCCCTGCAAGTCAGTATCAACCGACAACTATTCAATAGCCCCTCAAGACAACAAAGGGGGGGCTGGGAATCACTTCCCAGCCCCCCTTAACTCATACTCTCGATTGAAGCAGAGCCATCGTTAGTCGATGGAGATCTTCGTAACGTTCTTCTTCTCGACAATCTTGGGAACCGTAACGGTCAGGATGCCGTCAGCATACTTAGCCGAAAGGCCCTCGCTCGAAGCGTCCTTCAGATACACGCCGCGCGTCGCGCTGTACGAGCTAAACTCCTTCTGCAGGAAGTTCTTGCCCTCGTTCTCCTCGTCCTCCACAACGTTCACGCTAATCGACAGGCGACCCTCGTTAAGCTCAACGTCGATATCATCCTTAGCGACGCCGGTCAGATAGGCCTTGACCTCATAACCATCGCCCTTGTCCTCGACATCAACGGGGAACGCCTTGGAAGCAATCGAGTTGTTTGCAAGATCGGTCATATCATCAAACAAATCGAACAGCGAGCTAGCAGAAGGACGAACGCCAAAAACCGAACGATAAGGAACCATGCTTGCCATGTTTACCACTCCTTTTAAGGACTGCCGAGTCATCTTCTAGGTGACTGGGACTTCTTTTGACGCTGTTATATATGCCCAGCCGCTTCTTATATATACATCGACTATAAAGTTTTTTGAGTCTATTGATATAAGCATATCTAAGTCTGGTTGACTAAGGTTTTGTCTAATAAACGGAATTTGAACGAAGGCTTAAATAATGTATGCAATCCCATCAAAACTAGACGGCTGGCTTACAATGGGCGCATACACGATATTGATGACGAGCTAAGGGCATCATGGACGATCAAAAACAGGACAACACGTTTATGCCGGAGCAGGACGAAGCATCCAGCCCGCAACCGATTCGATTCCATCGCCCCCACATCTCGCAAGAGCCCATCAATGATCCAGAGCCCAAATATGTGACAAGAAACCGATATCAAACACTCGAAGAAGCACAAACGGGGCGCAAACATATGGGCGTCGCCTCGGGAGACCCTGTATATCTGAAAGACGCACCATTATCTAAAAACAGCGTAGCTAGTGATGAGCCGATGAAAGCATCCGCCGTCCATCAACAAAGAGGGCCTCGACCCAAGCAAACCTTGACGCATTCGGCTCGCTATCTCGAAACGCCAAAACAGGGAAAGTCAATCTTCGTTTCGTCAAGTAAACGACGCAAGCAGCATCAGCTGACAATTCTGCTTTTGATCATTGCGGCCATAGCAGTTGCCCTTGTTATACGATTTATTTTCTTTAAATAAAGGCTCAATACCGAAAACAACAAGATCGTCTGGTGTAATTGAGTCATTTACGCCCCGTAAACGCAAAAAAGGGGGAGGCCTCGCGGCCTCCCCCTTCTTCAAGTCTTGCGACGGCTCGGTGCCGTCCACCGGTCAGCGGCGCCCT
This sequence comes from uncultured Collinsella sp., assembly GCA_902388345.1. Classification (GTDB taxonomy): domain Bacteria; phylum Actinomycetota; class Coriobacteriia; order Coriobacteriales; family Coriobacteriaceae; genus Collinsella. Next base: position 19 of record CABMOY010000026.1, on the reverse strand, counting down.
GGCCTCCCACGGGCTGGCC
>CABMOY010000025.1 GCA_902388345.1 uncultured Collinsella sp. | reverse complement strand
GACCGGTCCGCCGTTCGTTAGAACGGCGGAACCCTAATGTTCGATCCAGCAACGCAGGGTTTCGCCGGCCTGCAGGTGACGCAGATTCTCCGCGGCGATGTCGACCACGTTGTTGAGCGTGGCTGCCAGGTGGAACCAGCCGGAGACGTGCGGCGTGATGAGCATGTTGGGCGCGTCCCACAGCGGGCTTGTTGCGGGCAGGGGCTCGGGGTCGGTGACGTCGACCGCGGCGCCGGCAAGATGTCCCGACTCCAGGGCGGCAACCAAGTCGTCGGCGATCACAAGATCGCCGCGGCCGCCGTTGGCAAAGAAGGCGCCCGGTTTCATCGCGGCGAAGAACTCGGCGTTCGCCAGGCCGCGGGTCTCGGGTGTGCTGGGCATAAAGGATGCGACGATGTCGGCCTCGGCTAGGCGCTCGGACAGGGCGTCCATGCCGTCCATGTCCTCAAACACAATGGGGTAGACGAGCGGATGACGCTTGATGCCACGGACGTGCGCGCCCATGTTGCGGCAGAGCGTGGCGAAGTGGCCACCGATATCGCCCGCGCCCAGCACCAGCACATTGGCGTTTTTGAGCGAGGTGACCGGCCCCAAATCCTCCCAGCGATGCTCGCGCTGCAGGTCCTGGTAGCCGGGCAGGCGCTTCATCATAGACAGCACCATGGCAAACATGTGCTCGCTCACGGCCTGGCCGTAGGCGCCCACCGAGCAAGACAGTTTGGCGTCGACCGGCACGGTGCCGGCGGCAAGGTAGTCGTCATAGCCGGCGGTTTGCAATTGCAACAGCTGGAGATGCTCGCATGCCGTGAGCATGTCAGGGTCGATGTTGCCCAGGATCACGTCGGCATCGGCGACCTGCTCGTGCGTGGCGGCGTCGGCGCTCGTGTAGATAAAGTCCTCGCCCGGAGCGCTCGACTCAAGAATTGCGCGATGACGGTCGTTGACGGGCAACAAAACCAGAATGTTCACAAGCAGTCCTCTCCGCTCGACCTGCAAAAAAGGGACAGGTTTATTTTGGCAGGTTTTATCAGGCAAAACGCTTAAATAAAGCGCCGGGCGCTCATGGACGGTTATAAGTCCATGAGCGCCCGGCGTCCGTGCGGCTACCAGCTCAGCAACTCGTAGCCGTCCTCGGTCACCACGAGCTGTACCTCGCACTGGGCCGAATCGCTGCCGTCCTTGGTGCGCACACACCAACCGTCACCCTTGCTAATCTTGATGTCGGGCGCTCCGGCGTTGACCATGGGCTCGATGGTAAAGACCATGCCCGGGGCCATAATGGTGTCCACGTCGGGCGCCTCGGTGGTAAAGCCCACAAACGGGTCCTCGTGGAACTCCTTACCAATGCCGTGTCCGCCGTACTCGCGCACCACGCTAAAGCCGGCGTCCTCGACCGTCTTTTGCACGGCCTCGGCCATAACGGAGAGCGGCAGCCACGGCTTGACGGCGGCCAGGCCCGCTTCCACGCTGGTGCGGGTCACGTCGACCAGGCGCTGGCGCTCGGCCGAGACCTCGCCGATGCAGAACATGCGGCTCGAATCGCTAAAGTAGCCGTCCAGAATCGTGGAGCAGTCCACGTTGATGATATCGCCCTCGTGCAGCACGTCCGTATCGCAGGGGATGCCGTGACAGACCACGTCGTTGATCGAGGTGCACACGCTTTTGGGATAGCCCTCATAGTTGAGGTCGGCCGGCGTGCCACCGTGCTCGACGGTGTAGTCGTAGATCATCTGGTCGATCTGGTTGGTAGTCATGCCCGCGGCGATGTGCTCGCCTACGTAATCGAGCACGCCCACATTGATGGCGGCCGAGCGCTTGATGCCCTCGATATCGGCGGGCGTCTTGTAGAGCGTGCGGGGCAGAACCTCCCAGCCCTCTTCCCACAAGCGCTCGAGGCACTCATCAAAGGCGCTATGGCATTTCTTATATTTTTTGCCGCTGCCGCACCAGCAGGCGTCGTTGCGGCGGGGCACGGGTCCTTTGTCAAACATGGCTAACTTCCTTTCATTTGCAGCTAGTATAGCCCACCCATGTGTCCATAAAAGTTGCGGTGATATAGTTCCAATTTAAGCGGTTTAACAGCATAAATAGGAACTATATCACCGCAACTGATGGGGCGGGATGGCGGGCACTAGCTGCTGCGTGGTTTTGCTAGTAGCTCACCTGGCAGGGGATGCCGAGGGCGCGCACGCGTGCGGCAATCTTGTCGAGCACCTCGGGCGCCGCTTTGGCAAGGCCGGCGACCGGTGTCTCGCGCGCCACCGTGTAGATGGTTGCTTCTTGTGGGCGAATGCGCTCAAGTGCCGCGAGCCAGGGGGCAACGTACTCCTCGCCGGTGTTGTCGATGAGCTTGCCCTGATACTCGCCGGTCAAAAAGATCGTCTGGATAATAACGTGACCGTCAAAGCTTGCGAACGTCTCGATTTGGTGCTCTACATCGTAGGGGCCAACGGGCTGGTCGAGCAGCTGGATAAATGCCGGATCGACCGTATCGAGCTTGAGGATGTTGTCGTCGACCATCATGAGCGCATCGTGCACCTGGGGACGGTCGGCGCGCGTGCCGTTGGAAAGCACGGCAATCTTGGTGTTTGGGGCCAGCTGGTCGCGAAGCGCGACGGCACCGGCGATGGCCTGCGGAAACTCCGATGCGGCGGTGGGTTCGCCGTTGCCGGCAAACGTGATTACATCGGGCAGCTCACCCTCGATTGCCATCTCGTGCAGCTTGACCTCGAGTGCATCGAGCACCACGGCAGCCGTGTTATACGACTCGTGGCAGGGGCGCTCGGCGTTGAGGCCGTTTTCGCAATAAATGCAGTCGAACGTGCAGATTTTGCCGCTGGCCGGCATCATGTTGACGCCGAGCGAGAGACCAAGGCGACGGCTGCGAACGGGCCCAAAGATGGGGCTGGCATTCAAAAACGTAGACATAGGCATATGCTCCTCAAGACAATTGTGCCTAAGCATAGCATCGGCTCCAAAGCAAGGTGCGGGCTCTTGCTTTACAAGTTTCGTTTTTTAACGTCGCTCATTATGCCGTGCCATGAAAAGGCTCGGGTCGGGTACAGTTAATCTGTTAACAAGGCGTAAGGCAATGCGGGTCCATCCAACCGTACTGACGTGCAACTGGATGGGCATTGATGGCGGGGGCACAACATGGATTTTACAGTCGAGAATGCGGGCACCACGATTGCCTGTCGCGAATATGCCGGCCCGGATGTGTCGCCTGATACTCCTGCCGTGGTGTGCGTGCACGGCGCTTGTGTCGACGGCACATTTTTCGATGGCATCGCTTGTGAGCTCAGCCGCAACTACCGCGTCATTGCCTACGACCGCCGCGGCTGTGGTGGCAGCAGCGAAGCGGTAGACGGCAGCTATGATCTTGCCGCTCAGGCCGCCGACCTGCAAGCCGTGATCGAACACGTTGGCGCTCCGACAAATGTGCTTGCGCATAGCGCCGGTACGTTGGTGGCGCTGGAGCTTCTTCGCGCCGAACCCGATCTCGTTGCCCGTGCGATTCTGCATGAGCCGGCTGTGTCGGCCGAAGGCGCCGGCATGGGCGCAGCTCCGGTTTTGCTCGATATGATTGCGGCTGGAAAGGTTTCAAGGGCGCTCCGGCTTTTCTTGGGAGCCCTCGGCGACTTGGACCCCGAGGCTCCTGGGACGACCGAGGCAGAAGCCAGACATGCCCTGCGCAACGGCCGTAGTTTCATGGCAAACGAATACTGGATTACTATGACCTGCATTCCCGATTGGGAGAGCGTTCGCGCGTCGAAAACGGTGGCCGCCGTGCTCCTGGGCGAGCTCTCGATTGGCACGTCCCGCGAGGCGGGCACGAGGATGGCGGCTGAGCTTTTGGACTGTCCGCTCGTAACGATTCCCGGGGCGCACAACGGCCTGCGCGATCGCCCGGTAGCGGCTGCCCGGGTTGTCCGTGGCATCCTGGGGTTCTAGCACCCGCAATAGCCAAAGCAGGCTCCATCCGCAAACGTTTCGGCCGTGTTAACAAATGTGCTCAAAACCTCACGTCTGCGGCTTCGATCGCGCCGTCTGCCAACTCATAAAAATGTAGCAGCATTCACGTGCTTACCTGCATCGGCAAGGTGTTACCCTTGTAACATTTGGAACCCATCGCTACCATGCGAAACTATCGAAAGGGCCCCATATGCTCAATAATCACGAGGTCAATCTAACCGACGAGGAGGCTGCCGCCGAGGTCGCCCGTGTCGCGAAGACCTACCCCGTGGTACGTTTGCTGTCGGCCGATCAGATTAAGAGCGAGCCTAACTGCCTGCTCGCCGGCGATCGCTGCCCTTGTCTGCGTCAGTCAAGTCTTGAGGCCTTGACAGATTCCGATGAGGTGTCGGAGCAACTACTCAATGATGGTGTTGAGTACCGCGCCCGCCTACGCCCTCTGAAGGTCGAGGGCGAGCCTCACGTCTTGATGATGGTGCGTCCGATTGATGAGCAAGAGGCCGCGGAAGAGGAGCTTGTCTACACCGACGTGCTGACGAGTGTGCGCAATCGCCGATATTACGAGGAAAAGCTTCGTAGCGCCCGCATAAAGGCCGGCGTGGCGGTGATCGACCTTGATGATTTTAGGGTCTTCAACGATACGTGTGGCCATCATGCCGGCGACCTTGCACTCGGTGCCGTGGCGACAGCCATACGCAGCGGAATTCGTTCGACTGACGAGCTTGTGCGCTATGGCTGCGACAAGTTTGTGGCCGTCATGCCCAATATTCCCTCCGATGACTTCGCCCATCGCCTGCGTCAGGTATCCGATGCCGTTCATGCCACGATTATTCCGGGCCATGAGTACGTGAGCTTGACGGCATGTGTTGGTGGCGTTCGCATTCATGGCGAGACGGTCGATGAGGGCGTTGGCCGCGCTGTCCAGTTACTGAGCCGTGCTAAGGCAAAAGCCGGTACGGTCGTGACCGATGCCGATTCCATCGAGGCCCTCCAAAGCGAAAAGCCTTTGGTGCTTATTGTCGATGACTCCGAGATGAACCGAGCCATTCTCAGCGAGATGCTCAAGGACGAGTATTGCATCCTCGAGGCCGATAACGGTCGTACGGCGCTCGACATGGTCGACCGCTATGGCGATGAGTTGTCGCTCGTGCTGCTGGACATTGTCATGTCGGGCATGAGCGGCTTTGAGGTGCTGGCCGATCTGTCGCGCCGATCGGTTAGCGACAATCTGCCTGTCATCATGATTTCGAGCGAAGATTCCGACGATATGGTTCTGCGCGCGTACGAGCTGGGCGCCTCGGACTATATCAATCGCCCGTTTGACTCCCGTGTCGTGCGCCGCCGTGTAAGCAACACCATTCGCCTATACGCCAAACAGCGCCGCCTGACGAGCCTGCTATCCCAGCAGTACAACGAGCGCGTCAAGAACAGCCGTATGCTCATCGACATCATGGCCGGCGTCATGGAGCTTCGCAACGGCGAAAGCGGCAGGCACGTTACGAACATCGAGAAGCTGACCGAGCTGCTGCTTGGCTGTCTGGTCCAGCGTAGCGACACCATTTCCCTCGACAACGAGGAACGCTCCACGATTGCCCTGGCTTCGGCGCTGCATGATATCGGCAAGATGGCGATTGACGATGCGATTCTCAACAAACCCGGGCGCCTTACGCCCGAGGAGTTCGAGATTATGAAGACGCATACCACGATCGGCGCCGACATGTTGCTTGAGCTGGGCCGCCATCACGTCGGCAATGCGCTTATGGAATATGCATACCAGATTGCGCGTTGGCATCACGAGCGCTGGGACGGCAAGGGTTATCCCGATGGCCTTAAGGGCGACGAAATTCCCATTGCCGCACAGGTGGTCTCGGTGGTCGACGTGTACGATGCTCTGACGAGCGTGCGTGTGTACAAGGATGCTATCCCGCACAAGGAGGCGATCCAGATGATCCTGGACGGTAAGTGCGGCACCTTTAACCCGCTGTTGCTCGACTGCCTGCTCGAGGTGCAAGACCGTATTGCCGAGACGTTGGCACGCCCCGCCGACGTCGTTGCGTTTCCCACGATTTAGTTTGACCAAAGGAGTTTTAATCCATGATTTCCATGCGTGAGGCGTATGAGAAGATCGGCGCTAATTATGATGACGCGTGCGCTCGGCTGATGGGCGGGGAAATGGTTGCCCGCTTTGCCCTCAAGTTTTTGGATGACGAGAGCATGGACAAGCTGGAGGCCGCCATGGCGGCAGGAGACGCCAAGAGTGCGTTTATGGCAGCGCACACGCTCAAGGGCGTGAGCCAGAACTTGGGATTCAATAATCTGTACGAGCCGGCGGTCGTGGTAACCGAAGCGCTGCGCGGCGCCGATGCCGTTGACGGCGCCCGCGAGGGGATGCATGCGTTGCAGCAGCAATATGCGGCTACGATGTCGGCCCTGCGCGAGGCGGCCGAATAAGAGCTTGCGAGCTTTGATGACTATGAGAGTGGATAATCTCCCGTTTTGGGCCCGGTGGCGGCCTCAAAGTGGGAGATTATCCACTCTCGTTCGATACGTGTCCAAAAATCCACTCTCACCCTTTCTGATTAGTGAATGGCCTATGCGCACTGCCTGGGCTTTCCGTATGCAATCCATATCGTTGTTCGATAAACTGTTCGAATAACGATAGAGTCAATGAGGGTGAGTGTATGTCTAACAGCGTTCAGCGTATGGCCAAGGCGGGCGAAAACATCAGGAAGCTTGGTTTTTGCATGGCGGTCGTTTTTGCGGGAATGCTCGTCGCTTTTGCCGTGTTGGTTGTTTACGTGATCTGGTATGCGGTTGCAAACGTTGCTTCTGTCGATTCTTTCGGTGTTGTGACGCTTCTCAATGGCGGGTGCATCGTTATCCCAAGCGGACTGTGCATGGCGCTTGTTATGGGTATTTCGCTTGTCGTTCTGTGCGGGATCAGCCGTAACATCTCGCGAGGCGTCTCGCCCTTTACCAAGACGCATGTGCGGCTTATCCGTGTTCTCGCGCTTGCCTTTGCTGTTAACGTCGTGGTTTCGTTTGTTGGTGCCTATGGATCGGTCAATCTCACCATTGGCGGACTGGAGCTTTACATCGTGCCTCATTCCTTCGTCATTGAGATTTGCCAAGGCGCTACCTTTGATACGGGGTCGTTTATCGGCGCAGTTGTCTGTTTGTTTATCTCGGCGATCTGGAGTTATGCCTCGCTGCTCCAAGAGCAGTCTGACGAGCTTGTGTAGGAGGAAACATGAGCTATCTCATCATCGAGCTTGAGACGCAGCTGCTTAAGACCGGAAAGACCAGCGCTGATCTGATTCGGGCGACGGGGCATACTCCGGCTAATATTTCAAAGCTTAGAAACGGAAAAATAAAAGCTATTCGCCTAAAGACGCTTCTCGATATCTGTGATGAGCTTGATTGCCAACCGGGAGATATTATTCAGCGCGTGAGTGAGAAAGAGCTTGAGGAGCTTATTGTTGAGCGTGCAAAAAATGTTGTGAGGCAGATGCGGGACGGCGGAGGCAATGAGGCGTCGCTTCCGACATCAGTCTTTGCTGTCGATTTGAGTGACGAGTAGCTTAAGGCGAACAACTAAAACGAAATATCAGCGTGAAGGGACCCGTGTCTAACACGGGTTCTTTCTTTTAGATTATCTTGACAAATATGAGTTATCGCAAAACAATAACAACTATGGAAAACGATAAAGGAAAGAAGGAACGATATGAGCGGTTTTGCTATCAAGCAGAACGGGAGGCCAATGAACGCATCAGCGATAAAGCTATCAAAAGTATCAAAGCGCTACGGGAAACGGCGCGTTTTGCATGACGTTTCCTTCGAGGTGCATCAGTCTGAGCTCTGTGCCCTTGTCGGTGCAAACGGTGCGGGCAAAAGCACGCTTATTAAAATCGTCTTGGGCCTCTGCGAGCCATCGTCGGGGAGCGTGGAGCTCTTTGGAGGCAAATCAAAAAGAGAGCTTGGCCTGATGCGGACGCGTGTCGGCTATGTGCCAGATTCCAGCGGAGCATACCAATCCCTCAGTGCGGTTGAGAATCTCCAAATCCGATGTTCGGAATGGGGGCTTGATGCGAATTGTGAGATTCCTCGCGTTTTGAGCCTAGTCGGGCTGGACGTCGAAGAGAAAAAGAGCGTGAGCAGTTTTTCTCTGGGAATGAAACGGCGGCTGGATATAGCTACGGCTTTGTTGGGTGACACTGATCTGCTTATTTTTGATGAGCCGGCAAACGGGTTGGACCCGCTGGGCATCGAGAGTATATGGGCCCTTATCGGTCGATTGAATCGAGAACAGGGTACGACCATGCTCATCTCTAGCCATGATTTGGATGAGCTGGCATCGGTTGCAACAAGCTGCCTGTTTCTTCATGACGGTAAACTGCTGAAAAAGGAATCGATGGACGTCATAAGGGATGAGGCGCCATCCCTAAAAGAGTATTACAGGCGCTTGATGAAGGCGGTCTCGCTATGAAGCGGGCGATCCATCCCATAAAGGCAGATATGATGCGTTTGCAGCGGATGTTTCCGGCGAAGTTTGGTCTTGCGCTTATGCTGGCGTTCGGCCTTCTCTTCGGTGTCGTTCTAAAAAACGGAACAACGTTGCTCGCCTTTGGCAATAGCGTTTTTGGGGAGGATATTGGTTTCCTCTGGAATCTAATCGATCCTTCTGTACCCGATGAGTCCCTTGTGCGCAGTGCTTTTGCCGGCACCTCTCTGTTCGTTCCGCTCATCGTTTGCCTGGCGATTTTACAGGAGCGCGGCTATGAAGAGGGATACCGAATTTCTTCAGCAAGAGGTCTTGCCCGCTTTAACGGGGCTCTGGCACATGTGCTCTCGTCTGCTTTAATAATTGGCACAGCATATAGTGCGCTTTGCCTTCTTCTTTTTGCAATAGCCATAATACGTGGAGGGCATAACTGCTCGCACGACATGCTAACTGCATTTTTGCCTGCAATGATGATCAACGCCGTATTGGTGATATCGGTTGCGCTGGAGACGGTGACCATCTATCGGATCACAGGCAGCGCTGTATTGAGCGGGGCTGTGCTAATAGTTGGATTTGTCATGAGCTTGACGCTCTACGGAACCTTCCTTCAGGCGCCCATACCATCCTTGCGATGGATCTTCCTCCTTCCGGGGCCGTACCTTGGAGTCGGATGTGCCCTTGGGTATAGCGATATGGGTCAGCTGACACTTCTGGAATATGGCGTGGCAGCCAGCTGTCTATCGGTATTGATTTACGCTCTCGTGAGCTTTCGCGCTGGGGGTGTGCTCAATGGTTCGTCAGATTAAAAGACTTCTCCAGTCAGAATTGAAGCATGTGAGCAAATGGGCGTACGCCTTAATCCTGGTAATTTATGCGTGCATGGTGGTATTGCAGCTTAATTCTTTCCCGATGTGGTTCTGTAGCCTCCGTGAGAACAGTTTCTTGGGCTTTTTCCCAGACCCGACGCTTCGGCTATCGGCGGAGGATGTCCTTCTATTTGGTAATGCAGAGGTTTTTCGCGGTCTGCTGTTCAACGTAGCACCGTTGGCTCATGCATTGTTCTTTCCGTTCATCGCGGCTTGCATTGTGCCGCGCTTTGTCAGTTCGGGCTTTATTGAGGAACCGTGGGGGTTGACGGAGGCTCGGGGAGGGAAGCGTGTGTGCGCTATCGTTGCGCGAGTGGTGCTGTCTTCTTTTGCCCTTTTGGGCGCGTTTATCCTGTCGAGTGTCGTTTTGTACTGCCTTAATTGCGCAATCGTTTTGGATGCTCAACAGTGTTTCAACCTGAATATGTTTTGCGATCGACTTCTTCTGGCGAGTGCGGTCTGTCTTGCATACGTGGTCTCTTGCGTGATCGTTGTTTCCTATTTTGGGTCCGGCTTCGGTCCTATTGGCATGCTGTTGCTTGTCAATGTCGTAACGATCTACATACAGCTCGGAGCCAATTCCATGCTTCCGTTTCCGTCCTCGATGCTCATGTGGATTTGCGGCGTGACCCCGTTGGGGAATGGTCAATGCATCTCGATTTTAATTGACTGCCTAATTAACGTAGCAAGCGTTTTTACCATTTGCTTTACTGTCGACCGATTGCGGTCGAGATTTCTTTGATTGTTTGTGAGGAATAATCATACCGAGCATACCAAATACAGGGGGGGGCGGGCACCGTGCTGGTGTCAGCCCCCCCCGCTGGCTTAGGAGACTTTAACTTGTGGGGCTTGCGAGCTAGCGGGCCTGCTTTACCTTGGCCGCCGCCTCGACAAACGACTTCCACAGATTAAAGTCGGTCTCGAGCGTCTTCCACGTGTACTCAGGGTGCCATTGCACGCCCAGGCAGAAAGGCTGGCCTTCGACTTCGATGCACTCGGGAACGCCGTCGGTTGCCTTGGCGACCAAGCGCGTGCTCTTGCCCAGACGATCGACGCAGCAGTGATGTGCCGAGTTGGTCTGGATCAGCCTGTGCCCGCCAACCGCGCGCTCCAGCAGCGAGCCCGGCACGACCTCGACAGGATGCACAGGGTCGTTGAGCACGTGGGTATGGCGCCACTGTGTGCGGCCCTCGCGCGCGCCCAGGCTCGGCACGTCCATGCACAGGGTGCCGCCGGTGGCGACATTGAGCAGCTGCGTGCCTCGGCAGGTGGTAAAGAGCGGCTTCTTGGCGCGAAGCACCTCGTTAACCAGCTTAAACTCAAAACGGTCGCGAATTTCGCAGCACAGCGTGGGGTCGTACGGACGCTCGTCGCCCCAGCGTTTGGGGTTGACGTCCGGGCCGCCGGGAATGGCGATGCCGTCGGCGATATCGACGTAATGACGGATGACCTCAATGTCCTCGGTGATGGACATCTGCAGCGGCAGGCCGCCGGCGGCAAGGATGGCATCGACAAAGACACTTGCGATTTCCTCGTTGGGGGAGAGCGTCTCGCTTAAAAACGGCTTTGCCTCTTCCCAACGCGGCGCGACGAGGATGAGTGGGCGGTCGGTGGGGGCGACGTCGACATGTGGGGTGTGGGACGATGAAGTGCGAGTTCCGATCATAGGTGTTGCTTTCGAATCTAAAGGTGACAGGGCGCATGAGAGACGTAGGACAACACTTTCAATGGATTTGTCCCACGGGGTGGCTGGCTAGTGGCCCTTAATGGAGTTGAGGAAGTCCTGGGCGCGCTTGGTCTGGGGGTGGTCGAAGAACCCGTCGGGCGTGCCGGTTTCCACAATCTGGCCATCGGCCATAAACACGACACGGTCGGCCACGCGGCGGGCAAAGTTCATCTCGTGCGTAATCACGATCATCGTCATGCCCTGCTGCGCCAAGCGCACCATGACCTCGAGCACCTCATTGATCATCTCGGGGTCAAGGGCACTCGTGGGCTCATCGAAGAGCATGGCCTTGGGCTGCATGGCAAGAGAACGGGCGATGGCCACGCGCTGCTGCTGGCCGCCCGAAAGCTGTGCGGGTACCTTGTCGGCCTGCTCGGCCACGCCCACGCGGCTCAGCAGGTCCATGGCGCGCTCACGAGCCTCCTCCTTGGACACGCCCAGCACATCGACCGGTCCCAGCATGACGTTCTGCAGTACCGTCATATGTGCAAACAGGTTGAACTGTTGGAACACCATGCCCAGCTCGGCACGCATGCGGGCAAGGTCTTTGCCTTCCTGCGGCAAGGGCTCGCCCTCGATGAGGATCTCGCCCGAGTCGATGGTTTCCAGGCGATTGATGGTGCGGCACATGGTCGACTTGCCCGAGCCCGAGGGGCCGATCACCACGACGACTTCGCCGCGGTCGACCGAGAGATTGATGTCGTTGAGAACGTGCAGGTCGCCGTAGTGCTTATCGACGTGCCTGAGCTCGATCAGCGGCTGATTGCCGGTGGAAGAGGTGCTCTGTGCCATGGTGCTCGGCTCCTTATGACTCGAAATGGTAAAGCGTTATCGGATGATGGTCGCGCCGGTCTTGTGCGAAACGTAGACAGCGGCCTTGTTGATCGCGACGTTGATGAGGATGTAGATGACCGCGATCACCAGATAGACCGATACGAGCGCGTCGTAGTTGGTGATGAGCACGCGGGCATTTTGCATGAGGTCGGGGTAGCTCACCACATAGGCGACGGTGGTGTCTTTGACTACGACCACGAGCTGCGAAATCAACGACGGAATGATAAACCGAATCGCCTGGGGCAATACGATTTTAAAGGTGATTTTGGCCTTGGAGAGACCGAGCGCCTGGGCTGCCTCGACCTGACCACGCGGCACGGCGTTGACGCCTGCGCGGAAGATCTCGGCAAGTACGCCGGCTGCAGCGAGCGCGACGGGAAGCGTGAGCATCCAAAACGACGGCAGTGAAATCTTGTACTGAGGCAGCACCAAAAAGAAGAAGTAGATGAACAGCAGGCTCGGCACGCCACGGAAGAAATCGGTGAGCACGCGGCAGACCAGCTGCAGCGGCTTGATGTCGCTGGTGCGGCCGAGCATAAGGGCTAAGCCCAGCACCAGCGCGATGGCGCCGGCGGTGAGCGCGACCTTTACCGTGCCCTCAAAACCGGCAAGCAGGAACTTCCAGGTGGTGAGGTGCGTAAAGAAGTACCAGTAATGGACCGAAAGCTGGCCGGTCACATAAAAGCGCTGCAGTACCAGAGCGATGAGCGCGGCCACGGCAACAAGTGAGATGGCGGTGCCGACGCGAATCTTGGCGCGCATCTTGGGGCCGGGAGCCTCGTAGAGCGCATCGCGCATGGTGAGCGCGGAGGTGGAGTGCTTGCTCATCGGAGGATCCTCACCTTCTTATCGATATAGTTGCCAATGTGGCTCACCACAAAGGCCGTGCCCAGGTAGCCGAGCGCCGAGATAAAGAACGCGGCGACGCCGCCGAGCGAGCGCGTGTTGATGTAGCTCACCACGCCGGTGAGCTCCTGCGGTTTAAGCGGCACCTGACTGCCGAGCGCGGTGGTGAGCATGACGGCGATAAAGAGGTTGGTCATGGGCAGCACGCTCGAGCGCAGCGCCTGCGGAATCACGATCTTGGCGAGGATACGGCTGAAGCTCATGCCCAGCGAGCGGGCGGCTTCCACCTGGCCGACACCGACGGTGTTGATGCCGCTCATAAAGTTCTCGGAGCCAAAGGCAGAACCCAAGAGCACCGTGGCGACGATGACGCAGGTGCGGTAGGGCAGGACGACCTTGAGCGGCGGCAGCGCGTAGACGACGATAATGAGCAGCGCGATGCCGGGGATGTTACGGAAGACCTGGACATACAGGTCGCCAAAGACGCGCAGCGGCTTGAGCGGCGACACGCGCATCACGGTGACGGCGACGGCCAGCACCATGGCGATGGCAAACGACTCAAGCGTCATGCCCCAGGTTGCTAGCAGCGCGTCAATGTAGTTCTGGCCATAGAGCGACCAGAGCTCGGAGAGACTCATGCGGACCTCCCGCCGATAAGGAAAGGGGCTCCCGTGTGTACGGAAGCCCCGACAACTCAGTGAAGAAACAGTTTAGCGCAATAAAGCGCACCGTGCGTTTCCGTACGGTTTCGTTGCGGCCGTTACTAGGCGCGTTGCCTAGGCGCCGATCTCGGGCAGCTCGGGAACATTGGTGTCACCCGTGCGGTCACCGATGCAGATCTGCCACAGCTCGGTCCAGGTGCCGTCGTCCTCAATCTTCTTAAGGAAGTCGTTAACGAAGGCGACGCCGTCGGAATCGAGCGGCAGGCCGATGCCATAGGGCTCCTTGCTGCCGAAGGGCTTGCCGGCGATCTTATACTTACCGGGCTCGCGGACTAGGGCGCTCTGCTGCATGTTGTTGTCGATGACGTAGGCGTCAACGCGACCCTGCTGGAGTGCCTGGCGGGCCTCCTCGTCGGTCTTGAACTCCTGCTGGCTGGCCTTGGGAGCGAGCTCCTCCAGGATGGCAGGGCCGTTGGAGCCGGACTGGACGGCGACGTTCTTGTCGGCCAGGTCGTCGACGCTCTTGATGTCGTCGTTGTCGGCGAGCACCAGGATGGCCTGCTGGGTGTAGTAGTAGGGACCGGCAAAGGAGACGAGCTTCTTGCGATCGTCAGTGATGGTGTAGGTGGCAAAGACGGCGTCGACCTGGCCGTTCTGCAGGACGGACTCGCGCGTGTCCGAGGTCACCTGGGTGATCTCGACCTTGTTCTCGCCCAGAATGTAGTTGGACAGAAGCTGTGCGATACCGGCGTCGAAGCCGCGGGTCTGACCGTCTTTCTCGTTGAGGAGGGAGAAGAGCGTGGAGGTCTGAACGCCACCGATCTTAAAGACACCGGCGTCCTTGACGGCCGTGGCCCAGGTGCTGGCGGCGATGGCATCGTCATCGGCCTTGGGGCCGTTGTCGACGAGCTTGTCGAATGCCTTAGCGTCGAGCGTGGTGGAAGCCTCGGCATCTTCGGAGCTCTTGGAAGAGCCGGCGGCGGAACCCTTGTCGGCCTCGGCGCTGGTGTCGGAGCAGCCGGCAAGACCAAGGCCGGCGACGGTTGCGAAGGTGGCGGCGACGAAGCCGCGGCGGTCGAGAACGACCTGCTGGGAGAGGTTCTTGCTCATGGTAGAACACCTTTCTCAATAAAATCCCTAGCGGTTGAGTAGAGTTATACCCTATCGCGCCCAAATGGGTCAACACGAAATAACTCAGAAACATACTTACCTTATGGGTTATTCAACCTACCAAAAAGGGACAGGCACCTTTGTGGTGGTTCTGGCCGATGCAGCGGCATGCCTTGCTGTTTTGTCTCGATCTGTAACATCTGCAGCCATTTTTGCCGAGTAACTGTTACAGATCGAGATCATCTCCTTAGGGGGATTCGAATGTCTCGATCTGTAACAGTTAGGCGGACAAAAGCTCCCTTTCTGTTACAGATTGAGACAAAGGTCAGGGGCAAAGACGGTTTGTCTAGATCTGTAACAGTTAGACGGGAATTCGGGCCCTAGATGTTACAGATTGAGATAATCGCGCCGCGAAAATAAAAACCTCCGCAGGGGTGCTTCCCTTGCGGAGGTTTTTTACTCGTTAAGTAGCCTAACGGCTTCGGCGGCCATGTTCTCGGCCGTCATGCCGTTCTGAGCGAGCAACTCGTTGGGGTCGTAGCGGTCGGGGAAGCCCTTGGCGATGCCAAAGGTGCGCGTGCGCACGGGCGTGCAGGCCAAGTAGCACGCGACGCGCTCGCCCCAGCCGCCGTCCAAGATGCCGTCTTCGAGGGTGACGACAACGCGATGCTTGGCGGCAAGGCTGTCGAGGAACTCGCGGTCGAGCTCGGTTGCATAGCGCGGGTTGACGAGCGTGGCCTCGATGCCGTACTCGGCAGTCAGACGGTTTGCCACGCGCTCGCCCAGCTCAAAGAAATCGCCAAGCGCGAGCACGGCCACGTCGCGACCCTGGCACACCACGTTGTAACGAACGGCGCCGTAATCGGCGTCCTCGGCAGGCGCAAGATCGGGGCGGCTTACCAAGCCAATGCCCGGCACGCGAATCGCCACGGGATGCTCGCGGTGGTCGAGCGACCAGCTCAGCATGGATAGGTATTCCTCCATGCAGGAAGGCGCCAGGTAACGCATATTGGGGAGAGCGCCCAGCATAGAAATATCAAAGAACGAAAGATGCGTCTCGGATGTGGTGCCAAAGATCGATGCACCAAACACCAGGATGGTTGCGGGGACATCGTTGAGGCACAGGTCGTGCCACAGCTCGTCGTAGGCGCGCTGCAAAAACGTGCCGTACACACCAAAGACTGGCTTGGCACCCGAGCGCGCAAGCGCGGTGGCAAAGGTCACGGCGTGCTCCTCGGCAATGCCCACATCGACGAACTGTTTGCCGGCGGCGGCGCGAAGCTCGGGTGTAAAGCCCATGATGTAGGGCGTGGCGGCCGTGATGCCCACGACCTGCGGATCGTGCTCGATGGCGGCGCTGAGCGCCTCGCCCGTAATGTCGGCATAGGTGCGCGGCGCAGGCTCGCTCGGATGGCCCGGGCAGAGCTTGCGCCCAGTCGCCATGTCAAACGGACCCACATGATGCCAGCGCTCGGGGTCGCTCTGGGCTGGCTCAAAGCCCTTGCCCTTTGCGGTGGAGACGTGCAGCACGATGGGATGATCGATATCGCGCAGCTCCTGCAGCGTGTCGACCAGGGCCAACACATCGTTGCCGGTGTCCAGATAGCAGTAGTCGAGCCCCATCGCGCGGAAAACGTTGCGCTCACAGGTGCCGTTGCTGGCGCGTAGCTCGGCCAGATTGCGATACAGGCCACCGTGGTTTTCGGCGATGGACTGGTCGTTATCGTTGACGATGATGATCAGGTTGCTGTCGAGCTCGGCGGCATTGTTAAAGCCCTCAAACGCCAGACCGCCCGAAAGCGAACCGTCGCCAATGATGGTGATGACGTTGTACGCATCGCCCGCCAGGTCACGAGCGTGCGCCAAGCCGCAGCCCAGGCTCACCGACGTGGAGGTGTGGCCCATGGCGAACAGGTCGTGCTCGGACTCGTCAGGATTGGCAAAACCAGAGGCCTCGCCGTAGCGTGCCGGGTCGATATAAGTGTACGCGCGCCCAGTCAGCGCCTTGTGGGCGTAGGTCTGGTGCGAAACATCAAAGACAATCTTGTCGATGGGGGAGTTAAACACGCGATGGAGCGCAACCGTAAGCTCAACGACGCCCAGGTTGGGGGCAACGTGCCCGCCGACGGCGGCGGAGCTTTCGAGGATGGCGTGGCGGATCTCGCCGCAGAGCAGCGGAAGCTCGGCGCGATCGAGAGCCTTGACGTCCTCGGGCGTTGTCGTTTGCGTAAGCAGCATCGTTGTGGGTTACTCCATGCGAATCGTGCGCCGGCACTCCCTCGGCCGGCACAATTGCACAAGACAGTCTCGCACATTTTGGCGTTTGATATGTGACGGCGGCGCGGTAATTCGCCAACTGGTGGGGCAAAACGTTTTGTCCGATGCCATACTGGTAAATTCGATGATGATTTTATTCATTGCGCGCAGGCCGCGGCTTGCCGCCGAGCGCCGCCGGAAGGAGGCCGCATGTCCGATACCGTTCGTGCCGAGAAAATCGCGCGCGAGGTCGACGATGCCGCCCGTCAGCTTGCCCAGGCGGGCCGCTTGGACCTGATGCATGAGTTTATCCAACATGGCGATGTGACGGTCTATACGCATGTGACCTCGGTAGCGCGGGCAAGTCTGTCCTTTGCCGAGCGCCTGGGCCGCGTCGGTATCTCCGTCGACCGCTTATCGCTGCTGCGCGGGGCCCTGCTGCACGATTACTTTCTCTATGACTGGCACGATCCCGACCCAAGCCATCGACTGCATGGCTTTCGTCACCCGTTTTTTGCCTTGGCGCGTGCGGAGGAAGATTTTGAGCTGACGCCGCGCGAGCGGAATATTATCGTACGGCATATGTTTCCACTGGTACCGGTGCCGCCGACGTGTCGTGAGGCATGGATTGTGTGCCTGGCGGATAAATGGTGCGCACTGCGCGAGACGATTGCCGGCCGTCTGCCGCGCAAAGGCGGCGCGAACGATTTGAACGAGGGCCCGAGTGACGGCTCGAGCAAAGAATCGAACGAAAAGAGGAGTGGGTAGACGGTGGGAACCGCGATCGACATGGCATTTGACGGCGCGACGCTTGCCGCCTGTCCGCTCTCGGCGCTGGTACTCTCGTTTGCCTTCTACGGTTTTTGCGGCTGGGTATGGGAGTCGACAGTCTGCGCCATGCTCAACCACGGACGCTTTGCCAACAGCGGCTTTTTGCTAGGGCCGTGTTGTCCCATCTACGGTGCGGGCGGCATTGCGTGCTGGTTGCTGCTGCGTGGAATCCCAGACGCCTCGAGCCAGTTTGTCGCTGCCGCGCTCGTATGCAGCGTGATCGAATATAGCGTGGGCGTGCTGTTGGAAAAAACGACGGGTGCCCGGTTTTGGGATTACTCGCATCTGCCGTTTAACCTGCACGGACGCATCTGCCTGTACTGGGCCTGCGCGTTTGGCTTGGGTGCGTTGTGTATTTGCCGTTTAGTGGAGCCGGCATTGCTGGGGCTGCTTGGCCATCTGCCGGTGCTAATCGTGCGCTTGGCCGCCTTTATCGTCGCGGTCGCGATGATGGTCGATGCGGTGTGCTCGTTGGCGAGCTGGCGGCGTCTGTCCGATCAGCTTGAGCGTGTGCGTGCCGACCTTGCCGACCGCATCAATGAGTCGCTTGCCGACGCCTCCGACTCTATGCTCGAACGTATTCCCGATTCGGCGATTGACTCGGTGGCGCAGACGCATATCCGCGGTCGCGCCGTTAACGCTTGGCTGGCCGAGCTGGGCGACGCGGCGCTCGATGCCCTGCGCGAGAAGACTTCGATGCCGACGTTTATCTCGGATGGTGCTCGCGGCCTGGCGCTCGCTGCCCGCCGCGTGGCCGATGCCGCGCCGAGTATGCCGCGTCCGTCGCTCGGTCGTCGCCTTGCCGGCAAGCGCATGAGCCGCCCGGTACCGAGCGTGTCACTCAGCCGCCGCGACCTACGCTTCTTTAACGCCTTCCCGCGTCTGCGCATCAATCGTTACGAGGGTGTCATTCGAGCTACCGACCTCCGCGACAGAGCCCGCGAGCTGTTCCGGCGCTAGCCAGAGCGGAGCCAAGCGCGCCCTTCTCGTTCGCACGTTTCCCGTTCGTTTCGCGTCCGTTGCCGCGCCGTTTCCAAGATTGCGGTGCCGTTTCCATTCGACAACGCAGCGTTTAACAACGCCGTATCTGGTCTACACCAGTTGCCCCTCGGCCGCATCATGAGCGCCGACAACGTTCATGCGACCAAGGGGGAGCGAATGTACGATACGGGATCGACAACGTTTATGCTCATCTGCACCATGCTCGTGTTTTTAATGACACCGGGTCTGGCATTTTTCTATGGCGGCCTGTCCAGGCGCAAAAATGTCATCAACACCATGCTTATGTGCTTTGGCGCCATTGGCCTGGTTGGTGTGCTGTGGATTGTTGCCGGCTGGTCGCTGGCCTACGGTGGCGACGGTTCTAGCCCGTTTATTGGCGGCTTTGACCAGTTGCTGTGCCTGCCGGTGCTCAACCAGGTGCTGCAGGCGGCCGAGGGCAATGCTGCGGATGGTGCCGTCTACCCTCAGATCATCAACATCGCCTTCCAGATGGCGTTTGCCATGATCACCGCCGCTATCGTTACGGGCAGTCTGGCAGGCCGCGTTAAGTTTGGTGCCATGACGGCCTTCCTGGGCATTTGGCTGCTCGTGGTCTATGCGCCGCTCGCCCACATGGTTTGGGGCGGCGATGGTTCCTTTATCGGCGACATCATCGGCGCGCTCGACTTTGCCGGCGGCGACGTGGTACACATTTCGTCCGGTCTCACGGGCCTGATTCTCTGCTTAATGCTCGGCCGTCGTCGCGGCTTTGGCATGGTGAGCTACCGTCCGCATAACGTGCCGTTTGTGGCGCTGGGCGCCGGTCTACTTTGGTTTGGTTGGTTTGGCTTTAACGGCGGCAGCGAGTTTAAGGCCGACGCCGTGGCGGCACTCGCCATCCTCAACACCGTGACGGCCAGCGCGGCGGGCATGGTCTCGTGGCTTGTCGTCGAGCGCGTGCACACCGGTCGTCCCACGCTGGTGGGTGCTAGCACCGGTTTGGTTGCGGGCCTTGTGGTGGTTACGCCGGGTGCGGGCTTTGTCGAGCCGTGGGCGGCGCTGGTCATGGGCCTGATCGTATCGCCCGTCTGCTATCTGGCCATCAGCCATCTTAAGACCAAGTTCGGCTACGACGATGCGCTCGACGCGTTCGGTTGCCACGGTATCGGCGGCATCTTGGGCGGTGTGCTCACGGGCCTGTTCTGCGTGCCGGAGCTCTCGTGGACCGGTAAGGGCGGCCTGTTCTACACGGGCGACGTGTCGCTGCTTGTCTCGCAGGTTCTGGGCATTGTGGTGACGGTCGTTATTGTGCTGATGCTCGACTTGGTGATCGCCGCGGTGGTCAAGGCGCTGTTCCACGGTAGCCTGCGCGTGGACGAGGCCGACGAGGCACTGGGCCTGGATGCGAGTCAGCACGGCGAGAGCGCGTACCCCTCGTTCTCCGGACTCGATTAGCAGCGCGGCTTTCCCAAGCACCCGACCTTGCCCCTCAAACCGTCGCTTGCGTACCGAAGTACGCGGCGCTCCTCTTTCGGGGCAATCTCGGGCACTTGGAAAACCCGCGTTATTGAATGGCAATTCATTTCTTTACTAAAGAGAGGAATTCACTATGAAGAAGATCACGGCGATCGTCCGTCAGGAAAAACTTGAGGTTCTCAAAGACGCGCTGTTTGCTGCCGATGTTCGCGGCATGACCATCAACCAGGTGCAGGGCTGCGGCGCGCAGCATGGCTGGAAGGAATACGTGCGCGGCAACGAGTTGCTTGTCAACACGATCCCTAAGGTGCAGTTCACCCTCATCTGCGCCGATGAACATGTCGACGGAATTGTCGACATCATCTGCAATGCCGCCCGCACCGGCGCCGTCGGCGACGGCAAGATCTGGGTCGAGCCGGTCGAGGAAGTCATCCGCATTCGCACCGGCGAACATGGCCCCGCCGCGGTGTAGAATCGACCGTCTGCCATCCGCAACGTTAAAATGCTGCAATGAGGCACAAGGCTTGCGTTGCGGATGGGCGGATTATGGGTCGCAATAAATATCCCGAGGAGACGGTCGCGAAGATTCTCGACGCGGCACTGGAGCTATTCTGCGCACAGGGTTATGAGGGGACGAGTATTCAAGATATCGTTGACCGTCTCGACGGCATGACCAAGGGCGCTGTCTATCATCACTTCAAGAGCAAAGAAGAGATTTTCAACGCCGCGTTTGATCGGGCGATGACTCCGATTGTTGAGCACCGCCGCTCGATGCTTGGCGTCGGTAATATGACCGGAGCCCAAAAGCTCAAGCGACTGTACGCTCCCGAGTCCGTTGTTCCACAAATTGAGCTATGGGCACGTATGCGTCCTGCAGCAGATCCGGTAAAAAGCTCGCGCCTACTGGCGATGCAGTACCAGGGCTCATTTGACGAGTCGGCCGATGGCTGTCTCTTGCCAGTGATCGAGGAGGGCATCGCCGACGGCTCCATTGCGTGCGAATGCCCGCGCGAAGCGGCGGAGGCCGTATCGTTGTTGGCGAATCTTTGGCTGCTGCCATTGTTCCGTCCGCTCGAGCCCAAGGAGCGAATGCTCGCTCGCGCACAATGTTTGGCGCAGATGGCTGCCGCGGTGGGGCTCGATTTGGGTAATGAAGTGCTTCAGACAACGGCGCAGATTTGGGGCGTATGGGACCGCGCCGGGTGGTAATATAGATACCAACGGTATGTAATTGATTTGTGAGGGTAGCCACGGCTGCCCTTTTCAAGTCATTAAATACATACTAGTGGTATGTATAGGGGGTGGGCTTATGGCTGGGCTGAGAGACGTCGGTGTCTCGTTGAAATCAAAAACAGTGCGGTCAATCAGGCTCGCGGAACTTCTGGTTGCGCAGCTGTGCACGTATTCGATGCTGTCGGCGCTGTGCTTTGCGTATCCACTTTACTTGTTCGATCGCAGTGGATCGTCAACGTTATATGGCGTCGTCGCGGCGATAGCGTTCATACCCGGCGTACTTGCAACTCCGGTTGGCGGAATCTTGGCGGATAGGGGAAGACATCGCGAGGTCCTCGTGTCCCTCGGCATTGCTCTGATGACTGCATCACTGCTGTCTATCCCCATGAAGCACTCATTGCCTCTTGCGGTCGTCGTAGTAGCGATACTTTGTGTTCAATATGGTTCTCAATCGCTGCTGAAGCCAATGCTCCAAATTGAGACGGTGCGCATGGCGGGTGAAGAGAAGGTTGAGCGGGCCACTGCATTGGTTTCGCAGATGACCATGGTGAGCAATATCTTGGGCCCTGTGGTCGGGACGGCAGTCTATGGGTACTTTGGCATCGATGCTCTTTGCACAACCGCGTCGGTGGCGTTTGCGATTTCAGCTCTCTTGTTTGGGGGCGCGCTCAAGCAAAATGCCTCATTTGAAACGATGGGAGACGGCGCGACTCGTACGACATGCCGAAACGATTTTCGGGAGTCGATTCGGTATCTGTTGCAAAATGCATTATTGGTCGCTGTGATTTTGCTTGCGGCAGTTTTGAACCTTGCGTTGGTTGGGCTAATGATTGGCGCTCCCATTATTGTTACAAAGCATCTCGGCATGCAATCGTCCTGCGTTGGGATAGTTGAGGTGGCTATGGGCTTGGGTGGTCTTGCCGGCAGTGGCTTGGTCGGCATTTGGCCGCATCGTTTTTCTTTCAATGGCATATGTCGATATGTTGCGATGATCTGTTTTGGAGTCGCACCGATCATTGTCACGCTACTGTTCGGCGCAGATGCATGCATGCTCACCGTGTTTGTGGTTGGTTCGGCATGGGTCATGGTGTGGGCGAGCATTGCGTCGGTTGAAATCATCGCGTTTGTTCAGCGGGCAGCGCCGACTGAGCTCTGCGGAAAAGTGCTTTCGGTCGTTTACATGGTCCTTTCCTGCGCAATACCTATCGGCCAATTGACGTACGGGGTTGCATATGATCGATGGACACCGGCGACTGTATTCGCAGCCATGTTGGCGGTGCTGACGTTGACGACGGCTCTGTTTTATCGGCTGAAAAATCGATTGCGGCGATTGTCTTAACGCGCTGGGGCACCGTGAATTTGTGAAGGCGGTGGTACGCCGCGCCGGGACGGCATTGTTTGGACATGCCTCTCCTTCGTCTACAATATCGGGCAGACGAAGGAGAGGCATGTCCATGATCAAGATGTTCGCGAGTGACTTAGACGGAACGCTGCTGAACGCCCTGCACGAGGCGGATGGGACCATCCGCCGCGCCATTCGCGAGCTGACTGAGGCTGGCCTGCACGTGGTTCCCGCGACTGGACGCTCGACGTTGCCGATCGGCGGGCATGGCTTTACGGGCTTGGCGCTTGACGCCTGCTGCTCCAATGGATCCATCGTGCGCGACAGCCATGGCGAGGTGCTCAAGACTTGGACCATCGATCCGCAGGTCACTGAGGAACTGCTCAAGGCGTTCCCGGACATTTGCTTTGATTGTTCCACGCCCGATGGCATGTACTCGAGCGGTTCGTTCGAGATGCATCAGGCGGGCTTTAAAAAGGACAGTCCCATCAAGCGCATCGTGATGCGCGGCATGCGTGCGCGCGGCGGGTATCACGAGGAGCAGTATTTCGACCAGTCGATCGGTGACATCCTGCGCCACGATGTATGCAAGATCAATTGTCGCGTGACCTCGCCCGAGCTGGAGCGCGACCTTAAGGCGTATCTTGCCGAGCGCTCGGACCGTGTGGTCAACGCGCCGTTCGATCCGGTGATGTTCGAGATCACGGACGTGGCGTGTAACAAGGGCGAGAGTGTGGCCTGGCTGGCGGGCTACTACGGCATTGCCGAGGACGAGGTCGCGGTTTATGGCGACGGCGGCAACGACATCGCCATGCTCAAGCGTTTCCGCCACAGCTATGCGACCAAAAACGCTAGCGATGCAGCTAAGGCTGCTGCGAGCGCAACTATCGGCAGCTGCATGGTCCACGCCGTCCCCAAACACATGCTCGCCACCATGCATAAGCAGAGCTCCCGCACCATCATTGAATAATGTGACAAAGGGACTGTCCCTTTGTCACAGTGGGGACTAGCTTCTTTAAACACGAACATATATTCGCATATTTAACTGCGCTTTGATAGAATTGTTGCTGTTGGCGGCAGTTCCATGTGCCGGGCAGCGCCCTCCATCTGATGGGAGGTGATGCCCATGACCGATTTGATTGATTTCGTGAGGCTCCTGACCGCATTGGTCTCGCTTCTTACGACGCTTATCGGACTTTCCGAGGCACTCAAGCAACGCTCGAAGCAACGAAAGAGGGGTCGCCGCCGCTAAGGCGTCGACCCCTTAATCCACGCAACGGCGCTGCCCAGCTTTGCAGAACTTGGGCTGCCGTCGACACCATTCTACCCACGAATGACATTTTGGACAATCGGCAATGTCGCTTCTAAAAGCTGAGCGCAACCTAATGTGACAAAAAGACAGTCCCTTTGCCACAATCTAAATATTGCCTTTACGTGTTGATACACACGGTGTGCAATAATACTCGCGCTGTGCAATAGCGCACAGGCTGAGTAACAAGGAGGACGCTTGTCCCAGCTCGAGAAATGCGATCGCAGGTCCCTTCGCTCGCAGCGCGCCCTTCGCCAGGCACTTGCCAGCGAGCTTGCCGAAAGCGGCGATCTTTCGCGCATTAATGTCGCGTCGCTCACCGAGCGTGCCGGCCTTACGCGCCGCACGTTCTATTCGCACTACCGCGATATTCCCGACTTTATCAATCAGATCGAGGAAAGTCTGCTGGCTGAGATCCGCGAGCACGTTGAGCTCATTACCGCAGCTCATCTGCCCGATCTGTATCGCAGCATCGATGAGCTCGAGCCAGCACCTGGTTCGGTTGAGCTGCTGCGCTATCTTGCGGCCAACCGCGATCTGATCGGATCGCTGCTGGGCCCGGGCGGCGATCAAGCCTTCATTAAAAAGATTATCGACACCGCGCGTGAGGCCGTGGTGCCGCGTGCGCAGACGGGTATTTTGGGCCTGGCGCTGGGTACGTTCTTTGACTACTACGTCACCTTCGTCGTGAGTGCCGAGGTCGGTCTGCTCCAACGCTGGTATGAGCGCGGGCTCACCGAATCGCCCGAGGCCATGGCGCGCATTATGACGGTTATCGCCTTTGTGCGTCCCGGCGACTTGTATGGCCAACCCATCGATATCAACGTGCCGGAATACGGCATGAAGCTATTGAACTTGCAGCTCGAAGACGCGGTCGACACCGCCGTGTCCGTTGAGTCCCATAACTAAGAGGAGAGACAGATGAGCAAACTCGTCGAGGGCATTAAGGACCGTATGGTC
>CABMOY010000024.1 GCA_902388345.1 uncultured Collinsella sp. | reverse complement strand
CCGCGCGCCTGGCCGCAGCCGTCGAGGCCGCCAACGCCGCCGTGATCGAGGCCGCCCTCAACGGTCTGGGCAAACCCGGCATGGGATGCACGGCCACCTGCGCCTACATCGAAAACGACACGCTCGCCATCGCCCACGTGGGCGACTCGCGCGCCTACCTGCTCCACGAGGGTACGCTCATCCGCGTGACCCGCGACCACTCCTACGTGGAGGAGCTCGTGGATGCCGGCGAGATTACGGCCGACGAGGCCCGTGTCCACCCCAACCGCTCGGTCATCACCCGCGCGCTGGGCTCGGATCCCGCCATGTATGCCGACCACTTTACCCTGCACATCGAAGAAGGCGACCGCCTGATTCTGTGCTCCGACGGTCTTTCGAGCATGATTCCCGATAGCGATATCGAGAACATCGCCACGCAGTCCTCGACCGCACAGATCTGTGTCGACAACTTGGTAGACGCGGCGCTCGCCGCCGGCGGCCACGACAATGTGACCGTGGTGGTCGTCGACCTGGTCGACGACGGCGTCGTGCGCGAGGCAAAACGCCTCCGACGCCGCAATGTCACCATCGCCGCCGTCTTGGCCCTTGTCTTTGTGCTGGTAGCAGGCATCTGGGCATACACGGGCGTCACCGGCTCCTATTACTTGGGAACCTACCACGGCAATGTCGCCGTCTGGCGCGGCCTGCCCGGCAAGACGCTCGGGGTCGAGCTCCACTGGCTCGAGAGCGAAACCAGCATCAAGCTGTCCGACCTGCCCGAAGACACGCAAAACCGCCTGAAGGCAGGAATTCCGCAAACGAGTGTCGACGATGCGCAGGATACCATTTCAAAGTACCGCCATCAGATTGACGAGGAGCAGACCCGTCAGGTGATTGACGCGCAAACGATTCGCGACAACACCGATCAGAAATCCACCTCCGAGTCAGATTCCGAGAAAACCGCCGAACAGTCAGCCGAGGCCGAAGCCTCCGATAAGAATTAGAAAGGGAGTGCCGCTTATGAGTCGCCGTAACACCGAACTGCTCTTGCTCATCGCCTCGGCGTTCCCCGTCATCCTGCTCTATGCGATGTACGTGCTCACCGCGGGTGCCACGATTTCCTTTGAGACGCTCGCCGTGCCGATCGGCCTGTTCGCCGCCTTCGCCGCGGCGCATATCGCCGTGCGCATCCTGGCGCCCGGCGCCGACCCCGCCATCCTGCCCATCGTCTTTGTGCTCTCGGGCATCGGCATCACATTCGTGACGCGCCTGGCCCCCGACCTCGCCATCTCGCAGCTCATCATCTTGTTTGTCTCGGTGGCGCTCATGGTGGGAACGCTCGCACTGGTCAAGAACCTCGACGTGGTCATGCGCTACAAGTACACCTTTGGCATTATCGGCATCATCCTGCTGATGCTGCCGATCTTTATCGGCACCACGATCTCGGGCTCCAAGCTGTGGATTCGCATCGCGGGCTTCACCATCCAGCCCGGCGAGTTCGCCAAGGTCTTCATCGTCCTGTTCCTGGCAGGCTATCTGGCCGAGAACCGCGAGCTGCTCTCCATCTCCAACCGCAAGATCCTGGGCCTCAAGATTCCGCGCTTCCGCCTGCTGTTGCCGCTGTTTGCCGTGTGGGGCGTGTGCCTGCTCATCGTCGTCTTCGAACGCGACCTGGGCTCGGCCGTCCTGTTCTACACCATCTTTTTGCTGATGCTCTATGTTGCCACGGGACGCCTTTCGTACGTCATCATCGGCCTTGCACTGCTAGCCGTTGGAGCCGTGGGCGCCTACAAGTTCCTGTCGCACGTGCAGGTGCGTTTCCAGGTCTGGGCCGATCCGTTTAAGGACGCCCAGGGCCAGGGCTACCAGATCGTACAGTCACTTTACTCGCTGGCCGACGGCGGTCTGGCCGGCGTCGGCATTGGCAACGGCATGGCAAACAACATCCCCGTCGTCGAGTCCGACTTTATCTTCTCGGCCATCGGCGAGGAAATGGGCCTTTTGGGCGGCGGCGCCGTGCTCATCCTGTTTATGCTTTTTGCCGTGCGCGGCCTCACCACGGCCGCCCGCGCTAAGTCCGACCTTGCCGCCTTTAGCGCGACCGGCCTTACGGCGGCCATCAGCTTCCAGGCATTCTTAATCGTTGGCGGCGTAACCCGTCTGATCCCGCTGACCGGCGTCACCCTGCCCTTTATGAGCCAGGGCGGCTCCTCGCTGCTGGCGAGCTTTATTATCGTCGCGCTGCTGCTGCGCGCCGGCGACGAGGCGACCGGACGCGAAGCCGAGCTCACCGGCACCGGCACCATGGCCGCCATCACCGATGACCAGGTCGCATCCGCCGCTGCCCCGACCGGTACGCGTTTTGCCAACGAACCTTCCTACAGCCACGGTAACCGCTCCGCGGGTTCTCGCATGCGTCGTCGCCTGCTCGACACGCCCGAGTCCGGCGTGCTCGGCCGCGTGGCACTTGCCAACCGTCTGACTCGTGCCGTGCTTGCCTTCACGGCGCTGTTCGCCATCCTTATCGGCAACCTCACCTATGTCCAGGTCATCAAGGCGAAAGACTACCAGGACATGCCGACCAACAACCACACCATCGCCCGCTCCAAGTACATTCAGCGTGGCTCCATCATCACGTCCGACGGCGTGACGCTGGCCGAGTCGCTGCAGCAGGAGGACGGCACCTACGCCCGTTCCTACCCCAACGGCAACATGGCCGCGCACGTGGTGGGCTACGTGAGCCAGCAATACGGTACCGCCGGCATCGAGAGCGTCATGAACGATACGCTCACCGGCTCCAAGGATTACTCCAGCTGGAACAACGCCATCGCGTCGCTCGCGGGGCAAACCCAGCCGGGCAATACCGCCAAGCTCACCATCGACTCGCGCATCCAGACGGCTGCCGAGCAGGCGCTCAAGGGCTTTAAGGGCGCTGTGGTGGTCATGGATCCGCGCACCGGTGCGGTCCTTGCGTGCGCGAGCTCGCCCACCTACGACAACACCAACATCGATGCGCTGCTCCAGTCGGGCGGCGGCGAGGACGGCTCCATGTACGACCGTGCCATGGACGCGCTGTACACCCCGGGCTCGACCTTTAAGGTCGTCACACTCTCCGCGGCACTCGAAACCGGCACCGCCAGCCTTACCAGCACGTACCAGGCGCCCGGCTCCATGGATATTGGCAACGCGCCGGTCACCAACTCTGGCAACGAGAGCTACGGCACCATCAGCCTGCAGCAGGCCTTCGCCGTGTCGTCCAACGTCGTCTTTGGCCAGGTGGCAAACGAGGTCGGCGCCAGCTCGCTCGTCCAGTTTGCCAACGCCTTTGGCTACGGTCAAAAGCTCGGTCAGGATCTGACCACCGCGGCTTCCATCATGGCCGACCCGTCGCTTATGACCGAGTGGGAGACCGCTTGGGCAGGCGCCGGCCAGCCCGTCGGCATGGACCACACGCCTGGCCCGCAGACCACCGTTATGCAGAATTGCGTGATCGCCGCCGCTATCGCCAACAGCGGCGTGGTCATGGACCCGTTCTTTGTGTCCCAGATACTCGCCCCGGACGGAACCGTTGTTAAGACCACGCAGTCCCGCTCGCTGGGCCAGGCCGTCAGCTCTGCCACGGCCGACCAGGTCAAGCAGGCCATGCTCGCCGTCGTCCAGTCCGGTACCGGCACCGATGCCCAGATTCCGGGCGTCAAGGTTGCCGGCAAGACCGGTTCGGCCGAGACCGGCGGCACCAACGTCAACTCTATGTTTGTTGGCTTTGCACCTTACGATTCACCCACGGTTGCCATCTCGGTGGCCCTGGAGGATTTCGACAAACACGACGTCGAGGCAGCCAAGATTGCCGGCATCGTCCTGACCGCGGCGCTCGCCGCACAGGGAGCGTGATGCCCGTGATCAAAGCGGATACTTGGGGCGCGCCGCGGCCGATGAGCTAGCGGCTACGCGCCACACGGCCCCAGCGGCCACACATTTGGTACAACACACATCGTTGAGCGAATAGTTATGTTAGGAGCAGGAATGGAACAGAGGGTCCTCGGGGGAAGATACCTCCTCAAGGATAAGGTGGGAACGGGCGGTATGGCGACCGTCTACCGCGCACAGGATCAGGTCCTCGACCGCACGGTTGCCGTCAAGATCATGCTGCCGCAGTATGCCGGCGACGCCACCTTCGCCGCCCGCTTTAAGCAGGAAGCCCAGGCAGCTGCCGGCCTGTCCTCCCCCTATATCGTGGGCGTCTACGACTGGGGCAAGGACGGCGACACCTATTACATCGTCATGGAGTACCTGCGCGGTACCGACCTTAAGAGCGGCATCAAGAGCCACGGCGCCCTCGATCCCAAGAAGGTCGCGCAGATCGGCTCGCAGATCAGCTCCGCGCTTTCGGTCGCACACAAGCACGAGATCATCCACCGCGATATTAAGCCGCAAAACATCATGGTGCTGCCCGACGGCAACATCAAGGTAATGGATTTTGGCATCGCACGCGCCAAGAACAGTCATCTCACGCAGGATAACAACGTGCTGGGCACCGCCCACTATGTAAGCCCCGAGCAGACCCGCGGCCAGGACCTCGGCCCCACCTCGGATATCTACTCGCTGGGTGTCGTCATGTACGAGTGCGCCACCGGCCGCGTACCCTTTGACGGCGATGACGCCATCTCGGTCGCGCTCAAGCAGGTCAACGAGCTCCCCATCCCGCCGAGCCAGATCAACTCCGGCGTCGATGCCGACCTGGAGCGCATCATCCTCAAGTGCATGGAGAAGGACCCGGCAAACCGCTTCCAGACAGCCGACGAGCTGCGTCAGGTGCTCAACAGCTACCTGTCCGGCCGTGCTGTCAACGTCTCGGAGCCCACGCGCGTCATCGGTGCCGCCGGCGACCTGGGTGCCACCAAGACCCGCGAGCTTTCCGACTCAACGCGCGCTATGGTTCGTCCCGTCTCGGGCGTGAGCGGTCAGAATACCGCCCGCAGCGCTGTCTCGGGCTCCACGGGCTCCTACGAGGCCGAGAAGCCTAAGTCCAACAAGAACAAGATCATCGCCGCCGTGATTGCCGCCGTCGCCGTGATTGGCATTGTAGTGGCCTTTGCCACGGGCATGTTCAGTGGCGAACAGGTCACGGTGCCCGACGTGCTGGGCAAGGACCAGGAAACCGCTATTGAGCTGATCAAGAAAGCCGGCCTTGAGGTTGGCTCCGTCGATCAGAGCTACAACGACGATGTCGACGAGGGAAAGGTCGCCGAGCAGACCCCCAACGGCAACACCAAGAAGGCCAAGGGCACGAGGGTGAACCTGGTAATCTCCAAGGGCCCTAAGCCCTCCGAGAAGGTTGAGGTTCCGCAGCTCATCGGCCTGACCAAAGACCAGGCCGAGGCCGCACTGGCAAGCGTGGGCCTGAAGGGCAGCGCTTCGGAAGAAGCCAACGAGGCCGAAGAGGGTCAGGTCTTTGAACAGAGCACTGCTGCCGGCAAGGAGGTCGAGAAGGGCACGACCATCTCGTACAAGGTCTCCAGCGGCCCGGACACCACCTCGGTGCCCGATCTGACCGACATGACCGAGGCCCAGGCACGCAACGCTCTCGACATGGCTGGCTTTGGCGTCGACGTGAGCTACCAGGAAAACGACTCGGTTACCGAGGGTACCGTAATTAGCTGGAACCCCAGCGGCAAGCAGAAGCCCGGTGCCACGATCACCGTCGTCATCGCCAAGAAGTCCGGCAAGGCCAGCGTCCCGGGCAACCTGTACGGCAAGAGCATCTCCGCCGCCGTCACCGCGCTCAACAACGCCGGTTTCTACAACATCAGCTTCTGTGACCAGAATGGCAACCCTGTGAGCGGCAACGAGAATGCCACCGTTACGGGCGTCTCCCCCACCGGTAAGCAATCCACCGACAGCACGATTACGCTGACGGTCGCACTTTCTAGCTCGGGTTCGGGCTCAGGTTCGGGTTCGGGCTCAGGTTCGGGTTCGGGTTCGGGTTCGGGTTCGGGCTCGGGCACGGGTAACGATTCCGGTACGACCAACTAGTCGCCACCCCACCGCTCATTCCAGCTCTCAACGCAAACATATTCGCTCACAGGCGCCCGCTTGCTCCCCCAGCAAGCGGGCGCTTCATTTTTGACATGGCATGAATCAGAAGAGCCCGGCACCGTAGCGGTACCGGGCTCGATATTCCTCTGGTGCCCCCGGGCGGATTCGAAAACTCCCCCCGCGGGGAAATGAGTGACGCGGGTGTCGACGGTCCGAATCCTGCCCTTAGACCAGAAGAGCCCGGCACCGTAGCGGTACCGGGCTCGATATTCCTCTGGTGCCCCCGGGCGGATTCGAACCGTCGACACCCGCTTTAGGAGAGCGGTGCTCTATCCCCTGAGCTACGGAGGCATGTTGTACTAGTGTAGCAGATTTGCGCCACTACCATGCAGCGCATAGCCACTCTTCGAGATAGTCGTCTGCGACGTTCTTTAATGACTAGTCGTTTAAGAACGTCCCAGGCGACTAGTCGCCTTTATGGAAGAGGCTTTTGATGACGGAGGGGATGCTCTTGGCGCCCTTGGCCGTCACATCGATAAAGTCGGGCGAACGAACGAGCTTGTCCTCGTCAATGTACTTACGCACCGCGCGAAGCGTTTCCTTGTCATTGCGCGTCGAAAACGTAAAGTGGCCATTCTCTTTGGTAAAGATGGCAAAACGCGTAATCTTCTTGGTGCCGCGCAAAACCTCGGCGGCAATATAGTCGACCTCGTCCCACGGGATTTGGATATAATCCTCGGGATTACGCTCGTTATAGTACTCAAACGCCTTATTGCCCACCATCACGTTACCGTGACTGGTAAGCCCCATCAGGCAGGTTGCCGGCGTTGCCAAATCGACCGTGCTGTTCTGAGATTGCGCCATACGCGCCTCGCCCTCCAATAAAAACAATCGGACCGCATCCAGTGTACCCACCGGGTGCGGTCCGTTTCAATGGCTCAAAAGCCCTTGCCTAGCAACTCTCGGTCTTAAGCCGAAGCGTGCTTACATGAAGCCGCAGACGCGACCGATGATGCCGACGGCGAAGAGAGCCAGGATGATGACGATCGGGCTGACCTTCTTCTTGAGGAGCTTGCAGACCAGAAGGGTCAGGCACACGGCGGCAAGGCCGGGGATGAGCTGATCGAGGTTGGCCTGAAGCGTGGTGACCTTCACCGGGTCGAGTGCGTTGGCACCGACAGAGCTGTACATCGTCAGTGCCTGCTTGATGCCCTCAGAACCGGCGGGCAGGTTGGCCCAGTCGATATAGGCGCCAGCAGACTGCGTGACCTTGGAGACGACCGGGGTGAAGGAGATGGACACCCAGCGCTCGACCAGGGCGCCGATGATGAACATACCCAGGATGGAAGCACCCTCGGTGACCTTGCCCATCAGACCGCCGGAGAGGTCCTTGGCGATGGAGGAGCCAACCTTGTAGCCAAACTCCTGCGTGTACCACAGGAAAGCGTAACGGATGATGTTCCACGCGAAGAAGAACAGCAGCGGACCGGCGATGCTGCCGGACAGGGCCAGGGAAGCGCCCAGTGCGCCCAGAATCGGGCGAAGGGTGAACCAGAAGGCGGGGTCGCCGACGCCGGCGAGCGGGCCCATCATACCGACCTTGACGCCCTGAATGGCGACATCGTCAATCGGAGCACCGTTGGCGCGCTCCTCCTCGAGGGCGAGGGTAACGCCAATGACGGGGGCGGAAACATAGGGGTGGGTGTTATAGAACTCCAGGTGGCGCTTAAGAGCGGCAATCTGGTCATCCTTGCTGGTGTAGAGCTTCTTGATCGCAGGGATCATTGCGAAGCACCAGCCGCCGTTCTGCATACGCTCGTAGTTCCACGAGCCCTGAAGGAACTGATGACGGAAGCAAACCTTCTTACGGTCAGCCTTGGTGAGCTGAATCTTGTTCTCTGCCATATGTATCACTCCCCTCCTACTCGTAATCGTTCAGAATGTCGCCGAGCGGGTCACCGGAGCCACCGCCCATGCCGCCACCCTGCTTGGCCAGATCCTTAAGGCCAAGGTAGATGAGGGCAAGGGAGATGCCGATGAGGCCAAGGGCGATCAGCGTGAGCTGAGGGATGGCAGCAAGGACAAAGCCGAGGATGAAGAACGGCCAGGTCTCCTTGGTGGCCATCATGTTGATGACCATGGCGTAACCGACGGAAGCGACCATGCCGCCGCCGACAGCCATGCCGCCGGACAGCCAATCGGGCATAGCGTTAAGCGCGTTGGTAACAGCCTCGGCCGGGATGATGCACAGAAGTACTGCCGGGATGGCGATACGAACACCCTGCATGAGGATGCCGGCGTACTGCCAACGCTCGATGCCGGCGAAGTCGCCCTTCTCGGCGCAGGCGTCCATGCCGTGAACCATAGCGGTAGCCAGGGTACGGCAGATCATGGTCAGGAACAGACCAGCGACCGACAGCGGGACGGCGACGGCGATGGCGGCGGTAACGGCCTTGGCCGAATCGGTGGCGCCACCGTTGAGGGCGAGCACCATGATGATCGAAGAAGCGACCGAGGCCAGAGCGGCGTCAGGCGCGACGGCGGCGCCGACGTTAGCCCAGCCAAGGGCCATCATCTGGAGCGAACCGCCCAGGAGGATGCCCTCCTGAAGGTGACCGGTTACGAGACCGATAAGCGTGCATGCCACGAGCGGCTGATGGAACTGGAACTCATCCAGAATGCCTTCCATACCGGCAAGCAACGCGACAATCGCAACAAGCAGAATAGTGATTGCAGACATGTATCGGACCCTCCTTTACTATGCTTGAGCGGCCAGTTCGGCCTTAGCTTTCTTCAACATGGCATCGAGATCCTCGGAGGAATCCGAAGGAACCTTGCGGACCTCGAACTTGACGCCCTTGGCCTTGAGAGCCTCGATGGTCTTGACATCGTCATCGCCCATAGCGACAGCGTTGGTGACGACGACCTTGCCCTTGGAGTGGGCCATGGAACCGATGTTGGCTTCCTTGATGTCGACGCCGGCCTCGATGGCCCTGAGCAGATCCTGCGGGTTCTCGAACAGCAGCATCGCCTTGGTGTCGCCAAAGCGCGTGTCCTTGACGACCTCGGCCATCTTCTTGATGGGCACGACGTTGGCGTGGACTCCCGGAGGGGCAGCCTGCTCGATCATGGTCTTGCGGAGCTCGTCGTGAGCAACGCCGTCGGAGACCACGATGATGCGGTTGGGGTTGATCTGCTTGGTCCACGTGGTGGCCACCTGACCATGCAGCAGACGCGTGTCGATACGGACGTGGGCGATCTTGATGTGCCCGTCGCCGATCACCGTTCCCGGAGGAATGGCACCCGCAGGAGCAGCGGCGGCCGCAGCCGGCTTCTTCTCCTCGGGCTCCAGAGACTCGGGCTTGACGCGCACGCCGGCCTTAGCCTCAGTCACGAGATGTTTTGCGATCGCATGTGCAGTGTTCTTTGCGTCAAAGCGCTGCGAATATGCCTCGATGAGCATAGGCAGGTTGACACCGGTGACGATAGCCCAGGAATCATGGCCCTCGATGAGACCGCTGATCTGGTTGAAGGGCGTGCCGCCCCACAGATCAACGAGGAAGAGCACCTGCTCCTGGTCCTCGAAGGAAGCGACTGCTTCCTCGACCTTGGCTCGGAAGTCGTCGGGGCCCATGCTCGGCTCGAGCGAGACCACGGCTACAGACGGCTGATCGCCAAAGACCATCGAGCCCGTCTGCTTGATTCCAGCCGCCAAGTCACCATGGCTAGCAAGAACAATACTTACCATCACATAACCTCCTTTTTGTCTACGTAATTCCTACACGACAGTTATGGAGTATAGCTGCAAATACAGCAGAATTGTTTGAAAAACTGCAAAAGTTAGCATTATTTGTTTAAACGCCTTAATTTGTTACAAGTTGATTACATTCCAGCATCATTGGCTGATCTGCCGCTGATAACTGATACCCAACCAATACTTACACGACGGATATGCGCATGCTGTCATTATTACCGCTTTTAAACAGATGCAAACGTGCTGAGACTGAGGCTATTTCGTTTAAACAGCTGCGCCTTGACTAATGGCGAGCAATATGCTCTAGCAAAGTAGTCGTTAGGGACGTTCTTAAATGACTAGTCGTTGGGGACGTTCTTTTTCGACTAGTCGTTTAAGAACGTCCCCAATGGCTAAGTTAGGCGATGTGGAGGGGGTTGGCGGCGTCGACGGCGTCGGGAGCGTCGGAAGGGCCGTCGGGGGCAGCGTCTGCCGGGTTCTCGTCGGGGGTCTCGATCTGCTTGATCATGACCTCTTGGCCCTGGAGCAGATAGGTATCGCCGCTACCGCAATGGGGGCAGGTCTTGCCGTGCTCGACCGTCGCGTAGTCGCAGCCGCACGCCTCGCAATGCGTCACGGCCTCGACGGGCTCCACAATAAGCTCCGCGCCCTGCGCGATGGGCTTTTTATCTGCCGCCCAGCGCCAAGCGTCGAGCAGCAAGTCGGGAACGACGCCCGAGACCTCGCCCAACAGCAGCGTGACGCTCGAAACGCGACGCACGCCGTTGGCGCGCGCCACGTTCTCGACATCGCGAATGATGTGGTAAACGATTCCGAGCTCGTGCACTTTTCCTCCGCCGTTCCCGTTATGACTACTTACTTGCGACCGAACTTAATCTTGATTGCGCGTTTCAAAGCATACTTGCCCAGGCTTGGGAGCTTTTGCTCGTATTTGACCATCGTGGAGCACTCGGGGCGGTCGCGATCCAGATGGATGGCGTCGAACGCGCACTTGGTGGTGCACAGGCCGCAGCCGATGCACTTGTTGGGATCGACGATCGAGGCACCGCAGCCCAGGCAGCGGGCGGTCTCGGCGCGCACCTGCTCCTCGGTAAAGGTCTCGACGTACTCGCTAAAGGGTGCAGCCTTCTCGCGGTCGCGGTCGACATGCGCCACCTCGCGGCTCGCGTTGTCATAGCTCTCAATCACGACATCGTCGCGGTCGAGCGCGGTGTAGTGGCGCTGGTTGCGGCCGATGGTGAGCGTGGAGCCCGGCTGCACAAAGCGATGGATGGAGACAGCGGCCTCGTGACCGGCGGCGATGGCGTCGATGGCAAAGCTCGGACCGGTGTAGACGTCGCCGCCCACAAAGATGTCGGGCTCAGCGGTCTGATAGGTCTGGGGGTCGGCAAGAGCACCCTGGCCGCGGCCGAGCTCCACCTTGGAGCCAGCCAGCAGGTCGCCCCACACAATGGACTGGCCAATCGACATGACTACACGGTCGGCATCGACACGACGCAGATCGTTCTCGTCGTACTCGGGCGCAAAACGGCCCTCGTCGTCAAAGACGCGCGTGCAGCGCTTGAAGGTGATACCGCACACATGGCCGGCCTCATCCAGGTGAACCTCCTTGGGACCCCAGCCGCAGCTGATGTGGGCGCCGTCCTCAACGGCCTCGCGACGCTCCTCCTCGCTGGCGGGCATCTGGGCCTCGCTCTCCAGGCAGAACATCTCAACGTGCTCGGAACCCAGGCGGCAGGCGTTGCGCGCGACGTCGATAGCCACGTTGCCGCCGCCCACCACGATGGTGCGGCCGGGCAGCGCATCAATCTTGCCACTGTTGACCTCGCGCAAAAAGTCGACGGCCACGGTCACGTCCTCGGCGTCCTCGCCCGGAATACCGGCAAGGCGGCCGCCCTGGCAGCCAATAGCCACGTAGAAGGCCTTAAAGCCCTGCTCGCGCAGCTCGTCGAGCGTCACATCGCGACCGACCTCCACGCCATAGCGGAACTCGGCGCCCATCAGGCGAATGACCTCGACCTCGGCCTCGATAACATCCTTCTGCAGCTTAAAGCTGGGAATACCGTAAGTGAGCATGCCGCCCGGGCGCTCGTTTTTCTCGAACACGACGGGCTTGTAGCCCTTCTCGGCCAGATAGAAAGCACAGGACAGACCGGCCGGGCCGGCACCGATAATGGCGATCTTCTGGTCGAAGCCGCCAGCGCGTGTCGGCGTCACCACGGGCGGGACATAGCGGGTCGCGGCATCAAGATCGCGCTGGGCGATAAACTTCTTGACCTCGTCGATAGCCACGGCGGCATCCACGCGACCACGGGTGCAGGCATCCTCGCAGCGGCGGTTGCACACGCGGCCGCAGATAGCGGGCAGCGGGTTCTCGCGTTTGATGAGCGCCAGCGCCTCGTCATAGCGGCCCTGCGCTGCAAGCTTCAAATAGCCCTGAACGGCGACATGCGCGGGGCAAGCCGTCTTGCAGGGAGCGGTGCCGGACTCATGCGTCTCGATACGGTTATCGTTGCGGTAGTTGGGCGACCACTTGGTGTGGTCCCACTTGGTGGCATCGGGCAGCTCCTGGCGCGGATACTCGGGCACCTGCCCGCCGGCCTTTTTGCTGCAGAGCTTCTGGCCGAGCTTGGCGGCACCGGCGGGGCACACCTCAACGCAGCGACCGCAAGCCACGCACTTGTCCTTCTCGACCTTGGCGACATAGGCCGAGCGCGACAGGTTGGGCGTGTTGAACAGCTGCGAGGTGCGCAGGGCGTAGCACACGTTGACGTTGCAGTTGCAGATGGCGAAGATCTTGTTCTCGCCGTCGATATTGGTGATCTGGTGCACAAAGCCGTTGTCCTCGGCCTGGCGCAAAATGTCGTAGACTTCCTCGCGCGTCACATAGTGGCCGCGGTCGGTCTCGACCACGTAGTCGGCCATATCACCCACGGCAATGCACCAGTCGGCCGGGTCGTCGGCGCAGCCCTCGCCCATCACGCGACGGCTCGCGCGGCAGCTGCAGGTGCTAGCGGCATATTTGCCATCGTATTTGTCAAGCCAATGCTCGATATGCTCAATCGGCACCGAAGTGCTCGCGGCGTCGATGGCCTTCTCGACCGGAATCACGTGCATGCCAATGCCGGCGCCTCCGGGTGGCACCATCGGCGTAGCACGGGACAGCGGGCCCTTGGACGCCCGCTCAAAAAACTTGGCATAGACCGGGTGCTCCTCGAGCTGGCTCACGCGCATGTTGAGGAACTCGGCGGAACCCGGTACCAGCATGGGCAGCACCCACTGCTTGGCGCGCTCGGGGTTTTCCCAGTTGTACTCGAGCAGACCCGTGTAGCTCATGTCGTCGAGCATCTTCTCGATCTGGGCCTCGGGCATGCCGGTGAGCTTGACCATCTCGGGCAGCGTGTAGGGACGGCGCATCTTCATCTTGCAGAGCACCTCGGCCTGCTCGTCGGTCGCGGCCTCGGCAAACGACCAGTACTCGTAGCCCAGCAGCTCGTCGCGATGCAGCAGGCGGTTGGTGCAGTGCTCGCACAGTTTGACGATGGCCTCGCGCGGATGCTCCGGCAGCGGCGGCACGAACTCCGAACCGATGTCGGGCTCGGTGTAGCTAATTCCCGGTCCGTTGAGA
Source organism: uncultured Collinsella sp. (assembly GCA_902388345.1). Lineage (GTDB taxonomy): Bacteria > Actinomycetota > Coriobacteriia > Coriobacteriales > Coriobacteriaceae > Collinsella. The sequence goes on along the minus strand of CABMOY010000024.1, from coordinate 12,913 downwards.
ATCATGGTTGTCCCTTCTCTTGCCGCAGCCCGGCGAGACCGCAGCGCCCCTCTTTTTTTGCAGGCCGGGCATGCCCTCCATGCCGTTCACCCGCCATTGTTGACATTGTGTCAAAAATAGTATTGACGAACCGTCAACAATATTCAAGACTGTTAGGCGAACGGTCAGGCAAAAGAGGATGAAAGGCGGCAAAACATGGGCAACAACACAGCAGATATCTCTGTGGTCGATGCCGTCCCCGCATCCGATAGCGCGGCAAAGCGCCTGACGGGCGACGAACGCCGTCGCGAGATTCTCGATGCCGTGCGCACCGTAAGCTCCGAGCTGGGCGTGTCCCACCTATCGGTATCGGCCGTGACCAAGCGAGCCGGCTGCACGCGCTCGCTGTTCTACCACTACTTCGCCGACATGGACGCCGCCGTCACCGCCGTCATGGACGAGGCAATCGACGGCTTTATCTCCGAGCTCGAGCAGTGGAATGCCAGCCGCACCGTTGGCGATATCGAGGGCGCGCTCGACACCGTCGCCCCGCTCTTTAAGCGTCTGGTCGCCAGCGGCCACGAGCTGCCGAGTACGCTCACCTCAAGCAGCGGCGCGCTCTACGGCGGCTTTTTGCACAACGTGGTCCAGCGCGTGGCGCAATACATCTGCGACACCACCGTGGTGGACTTTGTCGCCCATCATGAGCTATGCATCGACCATGTCTACGAGACGTTCTACACCCTCATCATGGGGTTGTTGATGTATATCCGCACGCACCCCGATGTGCCCGACGAGACGGTCAAGGAAATCATCGCCTCGACACTCCACATCGAGGGCTATACCGCCAAGTATCCGGAGCGCAAGCCCCAGAACTGACGACATTTGGCCAAACTGCCCGCGATCGGAAGAGGGGCCGCGGGCGTGTGAAAGGAGAGCAGCATGCTGTTCGATGTTTGGGGTAGCGATACCCTTATCCACTGGGCCGGCTGGGCCATGGTCTTTATTGGCCTCATCGTGCTCAACGAGGTTGGCCGCCGCACCAAGCTGGGCGCGGCAATCATCTTTGGTGTGGCTCCGCTGGCCATGACCATCTACTGCGTCGCCATCGCCATCGGCGTTTCGCAGGGTGCCGAGTGGGCGCTCACCAACCCCACCCACGTGTACCAGAACAGCTGGTTCCACTACGCCAAGGTGTACGCGGCGCTGGCCGGTTGCTGGGGCTTCATTGCCATTAAGTACCAGTGGGGCAAGATCGGCAAGGCGCATTGGTTCCGCGCGTGGCCGTTTGTGATCGTCGCCATCAACATCTTGATCGCCGTCGTGTCCGACTTCGAGAGCGCCTATCACTTCTTTGTCCTGGGCGAGTCCACCTGGGTCACCTCCGAGGGCGCCAGGCAGCTGGCCGGCTGGAACAACGTGTTCAACGGCATCGCCGGTCTCATCAACATCTTCTGCATGACCGGTTGGTGGAGCGTCTACGCCTCCGAGGACAAGACCGACATGCTGTGGCCCGACATGACCTGGGTCTACATCATCGCCTACGATATCTGGAACTTCTGCTACACCTACAACTGTCTGCCCACCCACTCCTGGTTCTGCGGCTTTGCGCTGCTGCTGGCGCCCACCGTCGCCGCCTTTATCTGGAACAAAGGCGGCTGGATCCAGAACCGCGCCTTTACGCTGGCCATTTGGTGCATGTTTGCCCAGGTGTTCCCATACTTCCAGGAGGAGTCCATCTTTGTGACCCACTCCACGCTCGACCCCGGCGCCGCTACCGCGGTCTCGGTCGCCGCGCTGATCGCCAACGTCGCCGCAATCATCTACATCGCCTACCGTGCCAAGAAGCTCGGCCGCAATCCCTACAAGCAGGATGTCTTTGAGGGCACCAGCGATTGGGAGAAGGCTACCGCTCGTCGCGCCAAGGTTGATTACGCTCACGCCGAGTAACGCGCCTGGCGCAAACATCGCTTGAGTACGAAGCCGCGTAGCCGGCTCCGCGCAACTCAACGCATTGCAGAGCCCCCGGAATGTGATTCGTCCGCGTTCCGGGGGCTTTTTGCTGCCGCGAGGATGCGGCTAAACGATGCACTCGGGTTAAATCGGATCTTATATTTCGCATGCGCTTTATATAGCTCCATTTTTGGGTACAGTGTTGTCCCGATATTGAGCTTGGGGGATATATGAAAGATGAGACGATGGGCCAAGAGGATGCGGCCCAAGATGCAGAAGCGTGTGCCGAGGCCCTGGAGAGCCTTGACCGGATTGCGCTAGATGAGCTCTCGTTTAGCGATTCGGCCGTCGACACGCAGGACGAGGCGCATGAAGGCACCGAGGACGAAGACAGCGACGCCAAAGACGCTCCTGACGAAGCCGAAGCCGAAGCCGAAGCCGAAGAGGACGATAGCAAGGGCGACGACCAGCCCGAATCCGACACGAGCGAGGAAACCATCTTGCTCGACAGCTTGCCCGCCGAAGATTCGCTGACCCGCGAGCTCCCTGGCTTAGGCTCTGCGCCTGCCGTGGACGAGACCATCGCCATGGGCGATATCCCCCTACCGTCCGTTCCTTCGGCACGCGAAGCCGAGGTTCGCCATCGCAAGATGTCGCCCAAGCGACGCAACCTGATGGTGGCAGGCGTTGTTGCCATCGCGCTCGTCGCCGGCGGCGCGGGCTATGCGGCTTGGAACGGATACCAGCAAGAGCAGGCCGCCGTGGTTGCCGCAAACGCCCATACCATGATGTCGGTGCAAATTGGCGTACATGCCGCGGGGCTCGACTGCTCCACCGGCTCAAAGATCCCCGTGCAGGTGAGTGGCCAGGACTCCGACGGCTCTTCTGTGAGCGAAACGCTCTACGTTGACGAGCACGGTCGCGGCATTAAGCTGCTGCCCGGCGATTACACGCTCTCCATTGCTGGATCCCCCATCGCGGAAGACGGCACCATCTACACCGTCCCGACCACCAAGGCGCAGGTCACCATTAAGAGCGATGGGCAGGATTTGAGTGCCCAGGCCACCTTTAAGCTCAAGGTACCTTCGGCCGACACGGTGACTGACGACCAGATCGATGCCGCCGCCAAGTATGCTGAGGAAGGGGGCGCAAGCTCTGCCGCCGCGGCAAAGATACTCCAGCAGGCGGCAATTACGCGCCGCGATGCCGCCGCCAACGCCGTAAGCGCAAGCGAGGCTCAGTCCGCCCGCGATGCCGACGCTCGGCACAAGGCGACGAACCTGTATCAGCTCGATATTCCGGTTGAGTGGTATGGCAAGGTCGCAACCTGGCAAAACGGCAGCACGCTGTGCATTTATCTGGACAGCGACACCAACACACCGCTCGTGACGCTTGTCGCAGTGCGCGACGGCGAGACCTTTATGCCCGACGACGGCGATACGGTTTTGGGCACGGTCAGCCTAGGCAACGGCTACACCGTCTACGCCAGCGGCCCTGTCTATCCGTACGTGATTCCGCAAACCGTTAATGGACGCACGCAGGACCCTGTGTCGACCTATCCCATGGACCAGGCTATTGAACTTGTCGAGCTTACGACCGGCAACCGCTACACCTATAGCCAGATTAAGAACGACCTGGTTGGCAAAGACGGCAACGCAGACGCCGCGACCAAACTCGAGACCGACTACCTCGCCCAGATTCTCCTGCCGAGCATCAAAGCACAGGACTAGCCGGCCCGAAGACAGCCGCCCAACACCCACATCCCCCTACGCAGTTGCGGTGAAATAGGGACTGTTTTTGCTGGTCAAACCGCAAAACAGTCCCTATTTCACCGCAACTTATTGGTGGCCTTTTGGGTGGCACTCAGCGCCACGGATCGGCTTCGAACATTGGCTCGCGCTCGGGGCGGCGATCGCTGTAGGGATCGTAGCCGTCGTCGTCCTCGTTCTCGGCACGGATGTAGGGGTCGCGCGGCTTGGGTGCCGGTTTAGGCGCAGGCTTGGGTGCGGCGGGCGCCGCCTCAGCCACCGGTGCGTTCGTCTTGTTCTCGTCTTTCATCTGCATAGCTCCTTGCCATGTGCTCACGTTCAACACCATCGATTGTCGCACGAAAAAGGGCGGCGAACCCAATCGGATCCGCCGCCCTTGGCGTTCGGCTCAAAAGGCAGATTTTAAGGCATGGCCCAAAATCTACTCGGCGTCGGGGACCTCGTAGGTGGCCGCCGGCGTATTGTCGCACACGACGGTAAAGCCGCCGTCCTTGTCGACATCGACCGTCACCTGATCGCCCTCGCGCACCGTGCCGTCGATGATAGCGGCGGCGATGGCATCCACGACCTCGCGCTGAACCAGACGCTTGAGCGGACGGGCGCCAAAGGCCGGGTCCAGGCCGCCCACGGCGAGCATCTGCTTGGCCGCCGGGGTGATGGCAAGCGTCATGCGCTCCTTGGCCAGACGCGCGCGGACGTCAGCGAGCTGGATGTCGACAATCTTCTCAATCTGCGCCATGCCGAGCGGATGGAACACCACGATATCGTCGATACGGTTGAGGAACTCGGGGCGGAAGGTCTGAGCCATGGCCGCGTTGACCTGATGGCGCATCTCCTCCTCGTCCTTGCCGGAAAGCTCGGCGATGGCCTTGGAACCCACGTTAGACGTCATGATGATAATCGTGTTCTTGAAGGACACCTGACGACCCTGACCGTCAGTCAGACGGCCGTCGTCAAGCACCTGCAGCAGCACGTTGAAAACATCCGGATGGGCCTTCTCCATCTCGTCGAGCAAGATCACGGAGTACGGACGACGGCGCACGGCCTCGGTGAGCTGGCCGCCCTCGTCGTAGCCCACGTATCCCGGAGGCGCACCGATCAGACGCTGGACGCTGAACTTCTCCATGTACTCAGACATGTCGATACGCACGAGCGCACGCTCGTCATCGAACAGGCACTCGGCCAGCGCCTTGGCGAGCTCGGTCTTGCCCACGCCGGTGGGGCCCAGGAAGAAGAAGCTGCCGATGGGCTTGTCCGGATCGGAGAGACCCGCACGGCTGCGACGCACGGCCGCGGCGACAGCGGAGACCGCCTCGTCCTGGCCGATGACGCGCTTATGCAGCTCGCCCTCCAGGCCCTTCAGCTTGTCGAGTTCACCCTGCATCATCTTGGAGACGGGCACACCGGTCCAAGCGCTCACGACCTCGGCGATCTCATCGGAGGTCACCTGCTCGTTCAGGCCCTCGCCGTCCTCCTGCTTTTGCGCCTCGAGCGCGGCCTCGGAATCCTGAATCTGCTGCTGCAAGCCCGGGATCACGGAGTAGCGCAGCTCGGACGCACGGCCCAGGTCGCCATTGCGCGTCGCGCGCTCCTCTTCGCTCTTGGCCTCATCGAGCTGGCCCTTGAGCTCCTGCACGTGGTCGATGGCGTTTTTCTGGTTGAGCCAGCCGGCCTTTTGCACGTTGAGCTTTTCCTGAACCTCGGCAATCTCCTGGCGCAAGGCCTCCAGACGCTCCTTGGAGGCGTCGTCGGTCTCCTTCATGAGTGCCTGCTCCTCGATCTGCAGCTGGGTGAGCTGACGCGTGGTGGCATCGATCTCGACCGGCATGCTGTCGAGCTCCATGCGCAGGCGGCTTGCGGCCTCATCGACCAGGTCGATGGCCTTGTCGGGCAGGAAACGGTCGGCGATGTAGCGATCGGAGAGGTCGGCAGCTGCCACGAGCGCGCTATCGGTGATATGCACGCCGTGGAAGATCTCGTACTTCTCCTTCAAGCCACGCAGGATCGAAATGGTGTCCTCGACGGTAGGCTCGCTCACCATAACGGTCTGGAAACGACGGGCGAGCGCCGCGTCCTTTTCGATGTACTTGCGGTACTCGTCGAGCGTGGTCGCGCCGATCGCATGCAGGTCGCCACGGGCGAGCGCAGGCTTGAGGATGTTGCCGGCGTCCATGGAGCCCTCGGTGGCACCCGCGCCCACGATGGTGTGGAGCTCATCGATGAACAGGATGACCTTGCCTTCCGATTTTTGCACTTCCTTGAGCACGGCCTTCAAGCGGTCCTCGAACTCACCACGGTACTTGGCGCCGGCGACCAGCGCGCTCATGTCGAGCTCGATGAGGTCGCGGTCGCGCAGGGTGCTCGGCACGTCGCCGGCCACGATACGCTGGGCGATGCCCTCGACGATGGCAGTTTTACCCACGCCCGGCTCGCCGATGAGCACGGGGTTGTTCTTGGTGCGACGGGACAGGACCTGGATGGTACGACGAATCTCGTCGGTACGGCCGATGACAGGGTCGAGCTTGCCGGCGCGGGCAAGATCGCAGATGTTGCGTCCGTACTGCTCCAGCGCCTCAAACTGAGTCTTGTCCTCGGCAGACGTCACGCGGTCATCGCCACGTAGCTCCTCGTAGACCTGCTCGATGCGCTCCTTGGTCACGCCGGCATCGCGCAGCACGCGGCCCGCCTCGCCCTTGTCCTCGGCAAGTGCCATCAGCAGATGCTCGGTCACCACAAAGCTGTCGCCCATCTTGGTGGCCTTCTTTTCGGCCTTCTCGATGACGCGGACGAGTTCATTGGAAAGACCCATCTGCTGGCCCTCGCCCGAAACCTTGGGCGCGCGGTCGATGGCATCCTGTGTGGAGCGTGCAAGCTGAGCCGGGTCGGCACCGATGCGCTCGATGATCACGGAGATATTGCGCTCGCCGGCACCGAGCAGGGCGGACAGCAGGTGAATCGGCTCCACCGCGCCGGCCTGCGCGTCGGCAGCCGTGCTCATGGCGGTCTGCAGCGCCTCGCGCGACGTCATTGCTAGCTTATCGATTCTCATGGAATCACCTCTCTTGGGGCGGCCACCCTACGGGGCGGCTTCACGTTGTTCGAGAAGTATTGTTGCCAGCTTTGCGCGATCTTATACATAAATCTAAGTCTCTATATATAAGATTTTCTGAGTGATTGAGGGATAGGGGTAAAGATGTCGGCCCGCCGCCGCACAGGTGCGCTACCGTCTCAATCTGTAACATCTATCGACCGTTTCTGGCTCCAGATGTTACAGATCGAGACGAATTGTTCAGCGGCACCCGTTTGTCTCAATCTGTAACATCTAATCGGCAAATAGGGCTCTATCTGTTACAAATCGAGACGAACAGAAGACACCTGAATCGAAAATCTAAATCTGTAACACCAGGCCCACTTTTAGCGGCCAAGATGTTACAGATCGAGACAGACCGAAAACCACCACAAAGAGGACAGGCGCCTTTGTGGTGGTCGCGGTCTCTACTCCTTCGCCGAACCCGTACTTCCCGATTCGACGGTCCAGGGCATCTCATCCTCGAACAGCCATGTACGGGCAGACCCACTATCGCGTGCAGTCCGCGGGTCAGGCAAGCAGGTCTGTTTATAGGCATCTTGGATACACTGACCCATAAAATCGTTGAGCTCGGTCTGGTCGCCCTCCATGATATAGGCGACATCGCCGTCCATGATGTAGATGCCCGGACCCTCATTGCCCTCGTAGCCCGGATCGTACGAGACATCACATAACTTTGCGCCGTTTGCAGTGTCCAGCTCGATGGAAGAGTGGCATCCGCCAACCATGTCGTTCGCTTTTGCCCGATAGGACGCATATCCGTACCAACGCTTAAATGTTTTGCCCTTGAGTAGCTCGGACGCCCTATCGATCAGGCTTGTATCCGTGGTATAGCGCATGGCCCCAAGCTGAATACGCGGATAATTGCTAATACCCAGCACAGCCGGCTGCTCATCAAAATCAACGGTAATGGCCTCGGGCTTGGCAGCGCCGGTCAGAAGTTCGACAGATTGAGTCACAGGCTTGACCACCGGCTCCGTCACCGCAGCAGGTAGAAATGCCATACCGACAGCGCCCGCGCCAACCACAGCGATCGCAAGCGCCAAGACAATCAATCCAATACGGGCAGAACGGCTCACGGCAAAACACCCCACAATGCAAACCTTCGCCACCTGCACTAATGATACCGCCAGCTAACACTATTACCAAAAGAAGCCGCGCGCTCCTCACCACCACAAAGGGGACAGGCACCTTTGTGGTGGTTTTCGACGCTAACGGTCGACCATCTCGCGCCATGAGATTAAACTTGAATTGTTCTCTGAACATATCCATTTCTGCCTATCCTCAACAGCTCTTTGTCTCGAGGAGCGCATATGAAGCCGTCTCATTCCACCGGTCGCAACGTCATCGCCATTCTCGCCATACCCATCGTGATGCTCTTCCTTATCGTCATCACGCCCTTTTCTTTTGGTATCGCCTCGCCCTTCGATCTTTGCGGGATGATCGACGCCGGCTCGCGTGCCACCTCGCTCTCCTTTGTCTGCCGTGGCGTGTTCTACGAATATGCAATTCCCACCGGACTTTGGCAGTCCAAGTTACCGTTGCTCGGTCAGATCGACGGATGCTCCCCCTATTTCTGCCTTGGACCTCAGGCGCTAAACTATCTAATCGACGACCAGCCACTCGACTCCATCGGCCTTGCCTACGACTACGCACCAAACACCGATGAGCGCCACATGAACCAAGTCCTCGACAAGATGCTTGGACAGTGCGGGCTCACCGAGGAGGCCGGTCGAACCATCTATAGCAACCAGAAATTAAAGCGAACAGAACTCCGCCGTGTCGGAAAAATCAAAGGGCGAAACAGGGCCGCCTACTGGGATGCCTGGGCAACACGCGACAAGGGCGAATTCGGACACAGCACCTATATGGTCACTGTCTACACCAAAGACGGAATTAAGGACAATGTTGACGATTTCGCGTCATCCAAACTCGGCATCCCCAAAACAACCAAGCCCGCCAGCCCAGATGAAATCCTGTAGAGACGCTCATTAGAATGTCGTTCAGCGAGCACGGCAGCATCGAGCTCGCCCCCCACCACCACGAAAGGGACAGGCCCCTTTGTGGTGGTTTTCGACTCTGGCACTCGACTGTCTCGATCTGTAACATCTAGCGGCCGTTTTTGGGTCCAGATGTTACAGATCGAGATGAATTGTTCAGCGGTGCCCGTTTATCTAGATCTGTAACAACTACTCGGCAAATAAGGGTCTACCTATTACAGAACGAGACAAACCGCGGACCACCACAAAGGTGCCTGTCCCCATTGTGGTGGTCCAACAAAGAAGCCGCCCCAATAAAAAGAGGCGGCATCAAGCAGGTCTATTTATTAGCGTCCCTCAAGACCCAACGAGAACGTCGCGATAGCCCCGGCCACACCTTTCCCTCGGGCGACCCTCGCGAAGCGCGTGAGCACGAGGGAAAGGTGTGGCAGGGGCGTACAGCAGAGTTACTCGGCAGCGGCCTTGAACTTGTTGTAGTTGATCAGGCAGCCGGCCTTGACGATGGCACGCTCCTCTGCCGTCATATCGGCAATATAGAGCTCAATCTGCTCAACCGTGCCGTCGGCGCGCACAACGTAGGCGGCGATGCCCCTCAGATCGCCGTCGAGCGCGGCGCGGATACCCGGCACAAAGACGTAGTCGCCCACCTCAAAGTTGGGCTCGGCCTCCATCTGGAAGGGCACCATGCCCCAGTTCATCACGTTGGAGCGATAGCGCTTGGTGGCGTACTCGTGGACGATGTTTGCCAGGCCGCCGATGACGCGCTGGCAGCTCGCGGCCTGCTCGCGGGCAGAACCGTCGCCGGGCTTCTTGGCATAGAGCATGGAGCCGTACTCGGTCGCCTTGGCATCGGCCGCGACGCCGGCGCCGGCCAGTGCCTCAAACACGCCGGCAAGCTCGGCATCGAGCGCCGCCAAGTCGCCTGCTGCCTCGCCGGCAACGCGGCGCTTTTCCACCGCGTCGACCTCCTTGGAACGACCCACGTAGGCCGGATCGCGGCGGCTGAGAGTAAACTCGGCCAGGCCCAGCGGGTTGGAGCGGAAGGAGCTCGTCTCGCCCGAGGGAATGAGCTCGTCAGTCGTGGTGACCGGGTCCATGATCTTGGAGCACACCTTGAGCAGGATATCGTCGCCGAGAGGCTCCATCGCGGGCCACGGCTTGATGTTGGGGCCCTCGACCAGATCGTCGGCCGGCTCAGCCTTGCCAAAGCCCCAGTACACGCGCTTCTTGTACGGCGCGTCGTCAAAGGTGTACTCGCAGGCCTCGTCCCAAGTCTCCTCGGGCAGGTCGGTCGCCGGCGTCAGGACGCCGCCGTTGGCAGCCGTCGCCGCAATGGAGCGGGCGTCCATCAGGGCCACGGCGCTCAGCTGGCCATTGCCCGGCTTGGAACCCTCGCGGTTGGGGAAGTTGCGCGTGGTGTGGCGGATCGAAAGGCCGTTGTTGGCGGGCGTGTCGCCAGCGCCAAAGCACGGGCCGCAGAACGCCGTGCGCACGATCGCGCCGGCCTCCATAAGGTCGTAGATATAGCCGCGACGCGTGAGCTCGAGCGCCACGGGCTGGCTCGTGGGATAGACCGACAGCGAGAACTCGCCGCAGCCGGTGTTGGCACCCTTGAGCACGCGGGCAGCCTGGACCACGGAGTCGTAGTTGCCGCCCGAGCAGCCGGCGATAACGCCCTGCTGCACGTGCAGCTTGCCGTCGACGATCTTGTCGAGCAGGCTAAAGTGCGTCTTGCCCTCGCCGATCTTGGCGGCCTCGAGCTCCACCTCGTGAAGGATGTCCTCGAGGTTCTCATTGAGCTCGTCGATCTCAAAGCCGTTGGAAGGATGGAACGGCAGGGCGATCATGGGCTTGATGCTCGACAGATCGACCTCGACGCAGCCGTCGTAGTAGGCGACATCGGCGGGCTTGAGCTCGCGGTAGTCGTCGCCGCGACCGTGCATGGTCAAAAACGCGTGCGTGTCCTCGTCGGTTGCCCAGATGGAGGAAAGGCAGGTGGTCTCGGTGGTCATGACGTCGACGCCGTTGCGGTAGTCGGTCGTCATGTTCGAGATGCCGGGGCCCACGAACTCCATGACCTTGTTCTTGACGTAGCCCTTGGCAAAGACGGCGCGGATGATGGCGAGCGCCACGTCGTGCGGACCAACGCCGGGGCGCGGGGAACCCGTGAGGTAGATGGCGACGACGCCGGGGTAGGCGACATCGTAGGTGTCGCGCAGCAGCTGCTTGGCCAGCTCGCCGCCGCCCTCGCCCACGGCCATGGTGCCCAGGGCGCCGTAGCGGGTGTGCGAGTCGGAGCCCAGGATCATCTTGCCGCAACCGGCAAAGTTCTCGCGCATAAAGGAGTGGATGACGGCGATGTGCGGCGGAACGAAGATGCCGCCGTACTTCTTGGCAGCCGAGAGGCCAAAGACGTGGTCGTCCTCGTTGATGGTGCCGCCCACGGCGCACAGCGAGTTATGGCAGTTGGTGAGCACGTAGGGCAGCGGGAACTGCTCCATGCCCGAGGCGCGCGCCGTCTGGATGATGCCGACAAAGGTGATGTCATGGCTCGCCATGGCGTCGAAGCGAATCTTGAGCGCCTCGGGATCTCCGGACGTATTGTGTGCCTGGAGGATCGAATACGCGATGGTGCCACACTTGGCATCCTCGGGCGTCTGCGTAATACCGCGCTCGGCAGCCTCGGCCGCAGGCACAACCTCGCTGCCGCCGCGCAGGTAGATGCCGTCCTCGTACAGCTTGACCATACTGTCTCCCACTCTGCCCAAAACGATTTGGGCGCATAGCATACATTCGTTCAATATCGTGCCATAGAACGGTTGCGAGTGGGTTACGAATCTCTGCGTTCACTTTATCTCAGTAAAGCAGAGGACGAGTTAGGTCCTGGGGAGGCAGACTTAGACGCTCAAATGACGAGAGTGGATAATCTCCCACTTTGAGCCTGCAAACAGGCAAAAAACGGGAGATTATCCACTCTCATTCTGCAGGTACTCATTTAAGTCTGTCCCCAATGAGTGCCTACAGGTCGCCGCCCGTGCCCAGCAGTTTGCGCATGACTTGCTCGGGGTTGACCGAGCCGTCGCGCGGGGCCAGGGCGGTGATCTTCTTCTGCATCTTATACTCGTGCAGCTCGTCCTCGAGCTGGCGCACGCGGGCGCGGAGCTTTTCGTTCTCGCGCTCGCGCTCCTCGGCACGCTCCTTCATATCGAGGATGCGCACCACGCCGGCAAGGTTGATGCCCTCGTCGGTCAGCTGGTTGATGAGCTCCAGGCGCTCGATATCGGCACGCGAATACAGACGCGTGTTGCCGCCCGAGCGCTGGGGGTTCACCAGGCCCTTGGACTCGTAGACGCGCAGAGTCTGCGGATGCATGCCGGTCAGCTCGGCCGCCACGCTGATCATGTACAGCGGTTTGTTCCTATTGTCCTCGGCCATACTACCTGACCCCTTTCCGTCTCGTTATCGTCCATCATAAGCCCGCGGGCGCGGGCGTGCGCCACGACCGCCCTAGTACGTCGCCTTGTAACGGTTGACCTTCTCGCGATAGTCGCGCGTGTCGGTCTCCCGCAGCTTGGTCATGGCATCGCGCTCGTCGTCGGACAGGTTCGTGGGGACCTGCACCTTAATCTCGACAAGCAGCGCGCCTGTGCGGCCACGGTGCTTAACGTCGGGCGCCCCCATCTCCTTAAAGCGGAACTTCTTGCCCGTCTGGGTACCCGCGGGCACTTTCAAACGGACCGTCGCACCGCCGGGCGTAGGCACGTCCACCGTGCAGCCAAGCGCCGCCTCGTAGACCGAGACCGGCACCTCCATGGTCACGTCGGCGCCTTTGCGCTTGAACAGCGGGTGCTCCTCCACATGCGTGGTCACGACCAGGTCGCCGCGCTCGCCACCCGCAACGCCATACTCGCCGCGACGCTTGTAGCGTAGCTTGCCGCCATCGACCGCGCCCGCGGGCACCGAGACCGTGATGGTCTGCTGCTCGCCTGTCGAGGGAATGCGATAGGTGACCTTGTGCGTCACGCCGCGAAACGCGTCCTCGGCCGTCACATCGACGGTCAGCGATAGGTCGCCGCCCTTGCGAGCGCGGCTGCGACCCGCGCCGGCACCGGCAGCGCCCGCAG
>CABMOY010000023.1 GCA_902388345.1 uncultured Collinsella sp. | reverse complement strand
GTGAGCGGCAGGGCGCGCCGTGCGGCGGCGCTTGGAGATAGCTTCGAGTACCGTGGCGGTTTTGAGCATCAGCATAGGGTCCTCCTTGATGAAGGGAGTTAGCGTACGTGTCGTATTTGCTTCAAAAAACCTAGATGTCGCTCACGTCATGCTCTCGAACCACCACAAAGGGGACAGGCACCTTTGTGGTGGTTTTGACGATCGGTTCGTGGCGCTTATGCGTGTGCGGAATCCTCGCGGCATGCCGAGGGCGACATGCAGGTTTTTCGACTATGACTGCCTTCCATGGCACACCTCCTTAAGGCCGAGCGCTGCGCGTTTTGGGTATCTCGTACCCGTTACAATCCGCCCGTATTCTTGATGAGGGGGTTTGCCGTGTCAACCCCAATGTTTGGAAAACCATTGCCCCTGACAAAGCCTTTACAGAATGCCGAGGCCCCAAAGCGCGCCCGCAACGCGCCCTGCCTGCGCTAAACTGGAAGGCACGTACGCGATTACGAGAGGAGCCCGCATGGAGGCTTACAAGCAAGAGTTCATCAAGTTTATGGTTGAGTCCGACGTTCTTAAGTTCGGCAGCTTTACGCTCAAGAGCGGCCGTCAGTCCCCGTTCTTTATGAATGCCGGCGCTTACGTGACGGGCTACCAGCTCAAGAAGCTGGGCGAGTATTACGCCCAGGCAATCCACGATAACTTTGGCGACGACTTTGACGTGCTGTTTGGACCGGCCTACAAGGGTATTCCGTTGGCCGTCGTGACCGCAATTGCCTACCACGAGTTGTACAGCAAGGAGGTCAAGTACTGCTGCGATCGCAAGGAGGCCAAGGACCACGGCGCTGACAAGGGCAACCTGCTGGGCTACGAGCCCCAGGACGGCGACCGCGTGGTCATGGTCGAGGACGTCACTACCAGCGGTAAGTCCATCGACGAGACCTATCCCAAGGTCAAGGCTGCTGCCGATGTCGAGATCAAGGGCCTCATCGTGTCCCTCAACCGCATGGAGGTCGGCAAGGGTGGCGTGACCACCGCGCAGAAGGAGATCGAGGCCAAGTACGGTTTCCCCGTCGCGAGCATCGTCTCCATGGCCGAGGTCGTCGAGACCCTCTACAACCACGAGATCGACGGCAAAGTCGTCATCGACGACGAGCTCAAGACCGCTATCGACGCCTACTACGAGCAGTACGGAGCTCGGGAGTAGTTACGCGGGTTTACCAACCCGCGTAACGGCTCGACGCTGCAAACCCGCCAGAGCGGCAATCTGCCTTTCAACTTCGGCGGCATGACCAGAAGGTCAATGCCGCCTCGTTTCAAGGCACCTTGCTCGCTCTGGCGGGTTTTCGCTGTCGTTGCCAAAACATCGGCGTTGCCTTGGTAGTCATTGGGGACAGACATAAATGAGTAGGGGAAAGACATAAATGAGTAGTCATTGGGGACGTTCTTAAATGACTACTCAGGATGAGTGTCCAAAAATCCGCGCTCGTTCGATTGGCGCATGTCTACGCAGCGTAGGTTGTCGAGCCTGGCCTTCAAATGGATACTGACTGTCGAACCGGTTCACTCCATTTCTTCAATTTGATTGGACAGCCCATGAACCAGACACGGCAAACCAATGCCTCCCATACTTTTTTGGCAGCGCATGCCATCAAGCAGCTGCGCGAAGAGCGCGGCCTCACCCAGCGCGCCCTGGCGGAAAGCCTTGGCGTGACCGATAAAGCCGTCAGCAAGTGGGAATCCGGCCGCGGCCTTCCCGACATTTCCCTCGTTGAGCCTTTGGCCCAGAGACTCGGCATAAGCGTGGCTGAGCTTTTGGCTGGTGACATTCGGGCCAACGCCAACCGTGCAGGCAATATGCTCAAAGGCGTCTTTTACGTTTGCCCTATCTGCGGAAACGTTGTGCACGCGCTCGGAGAAGGCAGCTTTAGCTGCTGTGGCTCCACGATGTTTCCCCAGGAGGCCGAAGAGCCGGACGCGGACCACGCCTTTTCCATCGAGCGCATCGAGGACGATTGGTACGTCACGCTCGATCATCCAATGACCAAGGATCACTACATTAGCTTTGTGGCATATGCGACTATGGACGGCATCTGCTTTAAGAAGCTCTATCCAGAGCAATCGGTGCAGCCGCGCTTCCATATTACCGGGCGCGGCAGGATATATCTTTACTGCAACCAACACGGACTCTTTACGTCGCTGACGCCTCGCAAATAACGGCTGTCTATCCGCCCTCCTCATGCGTTCCCGGGGGACCCAAAATGAGCGTGGATAATCTCCCGTTTTTGGGCCGCATGCAGGCTCAAAGTGGGAGATTATCCACGCTCGTTATCTGAGTGTCCAAAAATCCACGCTCGTCGCTACTTGAGTCCGGGCAGGCGGGTGTAGGGGAACGAGCGCTCTAAGAACTCGGAGCAGCGGGCGTAATCTTTGGCAAAGTAGCTGCTATAGAGCGAATCGAGTACGTATTGCACGGCGATATGGCTGGCGAATTGCGTGATGCGGTGCGTCATGCTCTCGTGGTCGCTTACCGTGAGATAGGCGGCAAAGCCGGGGTGAATGCGGGCACAGTACGGCGTGCCGATGACGATGACCGGGACATGTCGACTGCTAAGGATCGGCAAGATCTCCTTGAGGTTGGGGGCAAGGCCGCTGTAGGAGATGATGATTGCCACATGGTCGGGACCCGAGGCGAGCGCCGTGCGCACCTGCGCCTCGACGCTGTCGTGGCACGTCGCGCTTTTGCCGGCGGAAAGCAAGCGATCGCGGAACATTCCCGCTGGATACAGGTTATGCGAGCCCGTGTAGATGTCCACGGTGCCGGCGCGCATGATGAGCTTGGCGGCGTGGTCGAGCTGTGCAGGGTCGAGCAGCTCCTGCGTTTCGGCCAAGGTGGTCTGGTAGAGCCCCTCCATGCGCTCCATCACCTGCGCAGGGGTGGAGGTGGCATCGAAGGGAAAGTTGATGTCCACGTCGCGCCGGTTGCCCGCCTCGGTCGCCTGGCGGATGAGCTCGACCTTGAGGTCTTTGAATCCCTTGAGGCCGAGCTTTTTGCAAAAGCGGTGCACGCTCGCGACCGAAACGTTGGCGCACGCGGCAAATTCCTTAATGGAAAGCCCGCGCACATCCTCACCCATGGCGAGGGCCGTTCGCCCAAGTTGTTGCTCGGTGGGGGTGAGGCTTTTGCCCTGCGTGATCTTCCGCCTGATATCCATATGGCTCCTATGCGTTTGCGTCGCGATAAACCAATCATAGCGATAAATAAAACGTTCGGCTTGGCTGGGAGTTTTGGTCCGCCGATCTATGAACGACGGACCGCTCGACGCTGTGCGGGCTCAACATAGGGGCGCTGTCCTTGTTGGGCCGTTTGCGCCCGGGGCGTTACCCGAGCACGCGTACGGGCCCCAAGAGGCCGCTGGGATCGGAGGGCTCGGTCATGCCGAACATGTCGGGGACGGCGTGGTCGAGGGTGTTGATGATATCGATCGTAAGCGCGTGCTCGCCGGCTAAAAGTGCGGCGGCCTCAAAGCGGTAAGGCGGACAGATGCGGGTGCCGAGGGATTTGCCGTCGAGGGTGACGGCTGCGGTCTCAAAGACCTCGCCAAGGTCGATGACGGTGCGGGTGGCCGCTTCGCCCAGGACAAAGGAGGCCCGGTAGCGGAATGTGCCGGCCTTGCCGGGGAACTCGGCCGAGGAAAGGTCGTGCAGGTCTGCAAGCTCAACAGACTCGCCAAAGGCATCGGTGCCAGGGGCAGAGAAGGCAACCGCCCAGGGCCCGTCGACGCATGTGGCTTCGTCTCCAGCAGTTGCCGCGCCGGCGGAACCTGTAGCCCCAAGGACCACGATGCAGCTCTCGTAGGGAGCCAGCTCGAGCGTGCCGTCAAAGGCGGCGGGATCGGTGCCGTTGAGCAGGTCGAGGCGCGCGCCTGCAACGGGTGTGCCGTCGGCAAGCGCAATCTGAGTGGAGATACCCTGCTTGGGATGCTCGTTGACGAGCATTAGATAGGTCTCGCCCGCCCGCTCGTAGCGCAGTGCGCGCAGCCAGGGCTGGGGCTCGGCACAAACCACGGTCTGCATACCGGCGTCGGCAAGCGTGCCTGCGAGCTCGGCGGTTGCCAGGAGCTTGATGCCGGCGACCGCGGCTGCATCCACGGAGGCAAAGCCCTCGCGGGCTGCAATATCACCGTCGTAGCGCTTGCTCGGCAACTCATCCAGCGCGTACACGGCAACACCTGCGGCTGCGGCGCGCGCGGCAAAGTCGAGCACGGCTCCGCCGACAAACTCGGCTCCGGGCATCACCAGGCAGCGGTATGCCTGGCCGTTCACGCCAAAGCCGCTACCGTCTGCGGCAATTTCAACGGCATAGCGCCCTGCGTCCTCAAATGCCTCTGCCGGCACGATGTCAAAGTCGACCTGCGCGCGCATAAGCTCGGAGGCGGCATGCTGCATAAAGTTCGCCTCGCCTGCCCACTCGGCGTCCGCATGGTAGAGAAGCGCCACCGGGGTCGTTGCGCGCCCGCCGCTCAGCAGGCTCGCCGTACGGTTCATGTAGCTCATGAGCTGCCCAAAGTGTGCAAACTGGGGGTTTTGGCTATGCGCATAGAAATGCGGCGGGCAGTCCCAGTCGGGGAAGGCGGCCATGCTAAAGGCATGCGGCACAAACCAATTGACGCCGCGCACCAAAAAATGATCGGCGATCCACTTCATCTCGCGTAGGCCTTCGTGCCATCCAAATGCGCCAAAGACCTCGGCTATGCAGCGCCCCTGCTTTTTGGGATCGAGGTGTGCTGCCGAGGAGCCCAGCTTGGGCAGCACGTAGTTATAGAACTCGAGGTCCCACACGCCGCGTCCGTAGCTGTGAAGGCCGCGGTCCATGCCGGGTACCAGCTGGTTGATCACGATGTCGACGCCCGCCATGTCCTGACCGCCCACGGCGCGGAAGTAGTGCCCGGCGCCCACGCCCAGGCGCGCGTGGCAGTCCTTGTCCTCGATAACGTGGCCGATGTACTGCACGCCGCGCGCGCGGCACCAGTCTCCGAGCTGGTCGCAGAAGCACTCCTTATAGAGGGTGCTCGCGATGTCCATATAGACGTGGCGTACGTGCGCGCCGGCCGGCTCGCGGTCCCACAGGTGCGGGAGCTCGGCCAGGTAGCGCTCGCCCAGTGCCGCGCGTAGGCGACGCTCAAGCTCGGCCGACCAGGGTAGGGGCGCGGTGGCCTTGCCGATGAGCGTGTCCGAGATGCCATCGGGGCCCGTGGTGCCCTTCTCGTTGGCAAATCCGGGCTCATCGGAGAAAAAGCCCAGGATCGTCTTGCCAAACTCATCGCCCAGATGCTCAAAATGCGGCTCGTAGACAGCATCGATGAGCTGCGCCACCGAGGTGCGGTCGACCATATTGATGTAGTCCTCGTTGTAGGAGGTCTTGCCGCTCGTGAACATCACGCATGCCTGCGTGAGGCCCGCAGGTGCATCGAAGACCAGGCGGCTGGGGTTGCCGTCTGCATCGTCGATTACTCGGTAAGCGACGTCGACGGGGCTGCCGTCCTGCATAAATGTCACGCCGTAGAAGCGCTCCGTTTTGTCGAGCATGTTGGCGAGCGCGATGCTCGCGGCGGACGTGGGGCCCACGATGTCGAACGTGCGGTGCGTGAGCACGATCTTGCGGAGCTCGGACACGGCCTCCTTGACGGCGCCGTTGGCAAAGCCCGTGGGGAAGTGCGCGTCGTCCAAGATCCAGAGCTTAAGGCCCAGCTGCTTGCACTCGTCAATGACAAAGCGCAAGTCGCGCCACCAGCCCTCGCCGCAAAAATCGGGGTGTGGGCGGCTTTCGAGACAGACCTCGTGGATGTCGGCGCCGGCGATCTTCTCCAGATACTCGGCAATGGTCTTATGGCTCTCGCCCTTCATCCACAAAAACGGAAGCACGTGGTTGTCGTATGTGCCCTCGAGCACCTGCTGGTAGTACGCGGTCATGGATCCTCCTTGGCTTGATCGATCTGCTGTATGGCACAGATTATGGACGTGTCGGCGCACTCTGCTAATATCTGAATCACGACGAACTATGACCAAATCAACGATTGGCAAGCCATGGAGATCGACGAGCTCGAGCGTAGGCTCAGCGAACTGAGCGCCAGTGAGATCGCTTATAAAGACGGCATGGCATTTGATTGGTCGATTATGACCGAGCATGTCGAAATCGACGGATGCCCAGTGCGCAAGATTGGGCAGCCAGGGTTTGCCTATGCCCAGCCCGGCATGCCGCGTGGCCTGACGATAAGGAAAAACTCGCGCTTTAATGCAGTTCCCGAGCACGTGCATGATTACGTGGAGATGAGTTATGTGTATCGCGGGCGCTGCCCGCAGACGGTGGCGGGGGAGAGACTCGAGTTGCGCCGCAACGAGGTGCTTTTGCTCGACGCCCTTTGCCCTCATGCCGTGGCGGCGCTCGGCGAGGACGACATCATGCTGAGC
Organism: uncultured Collinsella sp.; assembly: GCA_902388345.1. Taxonomy (GTDB): domain Bacteria; phylum Actinomycetota; class Coriobacteriia; order Coriobacteriales; family Coriobacteriaceae; genus Collinsella. The sequence continues at coordinate 20,135 of CABMOY010000023.1, read as the reverse complement.
ATGACCGTTTCACGCTCTTTTTTGCGCCGGAGTCTCGAGTCGAGCCTCTCGCGCGAGAGCGCGGTCTCGCGGTTTTTGTTCAACGCGCTCAACAGCGAGACGGACCATCGGGGGCATGTCCGTTTTTACTGCGGCGAGAGCCGTCGGATTCGGCGCTACATGCAGGAGATACTCTGCGAGCTGTACGACCCGAGCCCCAACGGTCCCGAGATCGTCTTGCGTCTGTTTCAGCTGTTTTTGGCCGAGCTCATGGATTGCTACGAGCGCGAGCTGGTGCGCGGCGTGGCGGACGGCGCGGCGGGGCCCACTGCCCTGGTGACGGGAATGCTCGGCTATATCGATCGCGAATTCGCTGCATGCTCCCTCGAGGGGATGGCGGCGGAGTTTGGCTTGAGCCCTAATTATGCGACGACGCTTCTCAAGCGCCATGTGGGCAAGACCTTTAGGCAGCTTGTACAGGAGCGACGCCTGGTGCGTGCGGCCGAGCTTCTGCGCGGTGGCGCCACGGCCGGGGCGGCTGCGCATGCGGTGGGCTATGAAAACATGAGCTTCTTCTACCGTAAGTTTCACGACAAGTATGGCTGCACCCCCGCGGCATACCGCCGGTAAGCGCGGGGCGGATCGTCTTCGCTCCTTCGGTGTCAAAAAGTTTCAGCTGCAGCGCTGTTGCAGCGCGCGTCTGCGAAAAGAAGTGTCCAAATCGGCGCCTTCGCCCTGGCCTGGAGCGACTCGGCGGCATACTCGTTTCATCAGCAACACACATGAGCGAGGAGGCACTTATGGGATTCCCCGAGGGTTTCTATTGGGGCGGCGCCACGGCCGCCAATCAGTTTGAGGGCGCTTGGAACGTTGACGGCCGCGGTCCTTCCGTCGACGACCATTTTTTGGGCGGCAGCTACAAGGAGCCGCGCCAGATTACGATCGACATCGACCCCAACCGCTTCTACCCCAACCATGACGGCATCGATTTCTACCATCACTACGAGGAGGACATCGCGCTGTTCGCCGAGATGGGCTTCAACATGTTCCGCATGTCCATCTCCTGGAGCCGCATCTTCCCCAACGGCGATGACGCCGAGCCCAACGAGGCCGGCCTCGCCTTCTACGACCGCGTCTTCGACTGCCTGCGCGCTCACAATATCGAGCCGCTCGTGACCCTGTCGCACTACGAGATGCCCTATCACCTGGTCGAGAAATACAACGGCTGGGCGAGCCGCGAGCTCATCGGCTTCTTTGAGAAGTACTGCCAGACCGTCTTCGACCGCTATCAGGACAAGGTCAAGTTCTGGCTCACCTTCAACGAGATCAACTGCGGCACTCAGGACATGGGCAACCTCTTTGAGACCAGCATGATTCAGGGCTTTGAGGGCCCGGCTTCGGCGGTCCATGCTACGCCGCAGGCTCGTATGCAGGCGCTGCATCACCAGTTTGTCGCCAGCGGCCGCGTCGTGCGCTATGCCCACGAGCATTACCCGCAGTTTAAGATGGGCAACATGGACTGCTTCATCCTTTCCTATGCCGCCACGTGCGATCCGGCCGACGTGTTCGCCGCGCAGCAGGAGATGAATACCATGAACTGGTACTGCTCCGACGTGCAGGTGCGCGGCAAGTATCCGTTCTATGCCAAGCGCTTCTGGGCCGAGAACGATGTCGAGCTTGTGATGGAGGACGGCGACCTGCAGGATATCGCCGACGGCAAGGTCGATTTCTACACCTTTAGCTACTACATGTCCGGCACCGTGGGCACCCACAAGGATCACGAGATGACCGAGGGCAACATGACCTTTGGCGGCAAGAATCCCTATCTGGAGTCCACCGACTGGGGCTGGCAGATCGATCCGCTGGGTCTGCGCATCGCCCTCAACGAGATTTACGCCCGCTACGAGATTCCGCTGATGGTGGTCGAGAACGGCATGGGCGCCTACGACGAGGTGGAGGAGGACGGCTCCATCCACGACCCGTACCGCATCGCCTACCTCCAGAGCCATGTCAAAGCCATGGGCGAGGCCATCGAGGACGGCGTCGACCTGATCGCCTATACCTGGTGGGGTCCCATCGACCTGGTCTCGGCCGGCACCGGCGAGATGCGCAAGCGCTACGGCTTTATCCACGTCGATAAGTACGATGACGGCACCGGCACCTACGAGCGCCGCCGCAAGGACAGCTTCTTCGCCTACCAGAAGATCATCAAGTCCAACGGTGCCGAGGGCCTGGCTTAATCGACAAGATGGGTGCCACCGGGGAAAAGCCTTGGGATGGGCTCGTGATTCGAGTCCCCACCTTAGCATTTGAACCATTTGGCACTATAATCACCATAGGCATGCGCATAACGTTGCGCTGAATCAAGAGGAGAAAACGTATGGGTCTGTTTGACATGTTCAAGAAGAAGGCTGAGCCCGCGGCTGCCGCTGCTCCGGCCTCCATCTCTGCTTCTGCCGGCGCCGACGTGCTGTGCTCGCCCGTCAAGGGCAAGGTCATCAAGATGGCCGACGTGCCCGATCCCGTCTTTGGTGGCGAGGTTCTGGGCAAGGGCTGCGCCGTGTGGCCCGAGGACGATCTGGTCTACGCTCCCTGCGACGGCAAGGTGACCGTCACCATGGGTCACGCCGTGGGCCTGCAGTCCGATAGCGGCATCGAGGTTCTGGTGCACGTTGGCGTCGATACCGTCAACATGAACGGCGACGGCTTCGAGGGCTTCGTCAAGGCCGACGATGTCGTTAAGGCTGGCCAGCCCATGCTCAAGATCGACCGCGCCAAGATCGCTGCTGCCGGTTACAAGGACTGTGTCGTCGTGGCCGTGTCCAACACCGCCGAGTTTGCCGACGTTGAGCTCGCCGTCGAGGCCGACTCCGCTGTCGCCGCCGGCGACGCCATCGTTAAGGTCGTCCGCAAGTAAACTGCGACAACATAAGGATGTGCAAGGGTGGTCGGGTTATCCGGCCGCCCTTTTTTAATGGGCCGAGTGGGCGCATTTTATTGCAGGGGGCTTGCTTTATAGGCCGTTCGTTCGTCAAATTGAGCCGCCTGCGCTTTTGTGACGCAGGGGGTTGGGCCTGGCCGCTAATATGGACTTGCTGTTACGACGTGCGCTGCGCAGGGAACGCGGCGCCGCTTGTTTGGAGGAACAACATGAAAAAGAAGCTGCTGCTTGCGCCCCTCATGGCCGTCTTGGTTGCGTGCGTGGTCCTGCTTTCCGGCTGCGGAGGCCCTTCGGTCGAGGAACTCATCACCAAGGACCTTACGACTCAGTTTGATGAGGTTAAGAACGGCGGCGATGACTTCCTTTCCGGTCTGGAAGAGGCTTCGGGCGACGAGTTTGAGCAGCTGGGCATCGATCCCAAGGAATACGCCAAGAGCTATCTCGAGGGTTTTGATTACAAGATCGGTGATGTGACGGTCGATGAGGACAAGGGCACCGCGACCGCCGAGGTTACCATCACCTGCAAGTCCATGAATAAGATCGTCGAAGATTTCGCCACCCAGTATCAGGAGAAGATCGCGGCGCTCGATACGATGCCTTCCGAGGACGACCTGTACAAGATGGCCGGCCAGGTCATGGTCGACGTGACCAAGGCCGCTAAGACCAAGGACACCAAGGTTACCTTCAAGTACACCGCCAATGACGATGGCGAGTGGTCTGCTGACGATTCCGCAACCACCGAGATGATGAATGCGATGATGAGCTAGGGGAGTTACGCGGTTCTACGAACCGCGTAACTGCTCGACGCTGCGCGGGCACCAGAGCGACAACTTGTCATTCAAAGAGGACGGCATGACCAGAAGGTCTATGCCGTCCTCTTTTCATGCCAATTTGTTCGCTCTGGTGCCCGCTCGCTGTCCGCCCTCTACCTGCGGCGTTGCCATGGTAGTCATTGGGGCGGCACTTGGGGACGTTCCTTTTCTGCCGGCAGTTGGGGACACTCCTTGCGCCAGCGTTGCATCGAATGCTCGGGAAAATACGAGCCGGTATTTGGCCGAATAGCGGGTCACGGTTTCCGGATGGCGTGGGTTGCGGAAAGTGCGACCCGGAATATTGCTCTGAAACGGGATGCCGTTTCCCCGACAAGGCTCAACCGGAAAGCGCATCCCATTCTGAGGCGGCAAAACGGGATGCGCTTTCCGCACGACAGAATCTATGCAGCCGTGTTGAGCGACAGCCCCGCTACTCGCCCAGAATCAGCGCCGCGAGCTCGTCTTGGGTGTCCACTACGTAGTCGGCGCCGGCGGACTCCAGCTCTGCGCGGCCGCGGAAGCCCCAGCTGACACCGGCGCTTTTGAGGCCGGCATTGTGACCGGTCAGGACGTCGACATTGGAATCGCCCACATAGAGTGTGGTTGCCGGGCCGGCGCCTAGCTCCTCCATCACATGCAGCGTGACGGGCGCTTCGGGCTTGGGCGGAAAAGCGTCGACACGGCCCTGGACCAGCGCAAAGCGCTCGGAACCAAAATACTTCTCGATAAGCGGAGCGGCCGAGACATGGTCCTTGTTGGTGAGTACGGCAAGCTGCACGCCCGCGGCGCGCAGGCGGTCGAGCATCTCGATCGTACCGGCGTACGGTGCGGTGTGGTCTTCCTTGTGCTCGCCGTAATAAGCCCTAAACTCGGCAAGCGTCTGCTCAAACATACGGCTGTCGCCCGCATACTCGGCGGGCATAAAGCGCTCAACTAGCTTGAGCATGCCGTTTCCCACCTTGTAGCGGTACTCGTCTACGGCAAACGTGGGCCAGCCGTGCATCTCGCAGGTATGGTTGCCTGCGGCCGCCAGGTCCTCGAGCGTGTTGAGAATGGTGCCGTCCAGGTCAAAGATCACATGGGAAAAAGCTGCTGCCATGGGTGCTCCTGCCGCTTGAGTTGTAAAACGCACCCCATGATACTGGGCATGCGTGCCGGGCATGTTTGGAATCTGAATATCTTTAATAGCCCTGAGCCTTTGCCGTTAGCAAATCCTCGGCAGCTGCTCTCCCACGAGCATGTCGAGGATGCGGGTCGAGCCCCAGCCGGTGCGTACGCGCACGGCGGGTCGAGCGTCCGATCCAAGCGGTAGCACGCGGCCGATAATCGCGGCATTCTCGCCGTAGCGGGCAGCGCGCATGGCGGCCAGTGCCGCATCTGCCTGTTCGGCCGGCACCACGGCGACCATCTTGCCCTCGTTTGCCACCTGCAACACATCGTAGCCGAGCATCTCGCAGGCTGCCTGCACGTCGGGGCGCACGGGCACGGCATCCTCGTCGACTTCCATGGCAACGCCGCTGGCCTGCGCAAACTCGTTAAGCGTCGAGGCCAGGCCACCGCGCGTGGGGTCGCGGAAGCAGCGTGTTTCGGGTGCTGCGGCAAGCACATCGGCAATCAGGTGGTTGAGCGGCGCGGCATCGCTTTCGATGGTGCTCGAAAACGCCAAGCCCTCGCGTTGGCTCATGATGGCGATGCCGTGGTCGCCGAGTGTACCCGACACCAGGATGATATCGCCAGGCTGGCAGTTGGCGCCGCTGAGCGTCACGCCCGCGGGCACCTCGCCCACGCCGGCGGTATTGATGTAAACGCCGTCGGCCCCGCCGCGCTCGACCACCTTGGTGTCGCCGGTGATAATCTTCACACCCGCCTCGCGCGCCGTCTCGGCCATCGTCTGCACAATTTGGCGGAGCTTATCCATGGGATAGCCCTCTTCGAGGATAAAGCCGCACGACAGGTAGCGCACGTGGGCACCCGAGGTCGCGACGTCGTTGACGGTTCCGCACACGGCGAGTCGGCCGATATTGCCGCCGGGGAAGAACTGCGGCGAGACTACAAAGCTGTCGGTCGACATGGCGATGCGCCCGCTCGCGGGCAGCGCGGCGACGCCGGCATCGTTGCCCTCGAGCAGCTCGGGCGACCCAAAGGCATCCAGAAAGACCTCGTCGATAATGCGCTTCATCATCTGGCCGCCGGAGCCGTGGCCCAGCAGGACAGTGCTATCGGTGGCAGTACGGGACATATCGAAAACTCCAATCGTGGGTGGAATTATATGGGTGAGGCGCAGCGTCGACCGGTCCGCCGTTCGTTAGAACGGCGGAACTCATTAGCCTCGGTAGCGGAAATATGCTGCGCAGCTGCCCTCGGAGCTCACCATGCAGGGGCCGACGGGATGCTCGGGTGTACAAGCGTGACCGAACAGAGGGCAGTCGCTCGGCGTAATGGCTCCGCGCAACACGTCGCCGCAGCGGCATCCGCGCGGCTCGATCGTTGCTTCAACAGGCACGTCAAAGCGAGTACGGGCATCAAAGTGCGAAAACTCGGGGCGAATGGCGAGCCCCGAGCCGGCAATCGGCCCCAGACCGCGCCATGTGGTGTCGCACGGCTCAAACACCTGCTCGACCAGCTGGCGCGCCACGGGGTTGCCGCATGCGTTGACGCCACGGCGGTAGGCGTTGTCGATCGCCGGCCTGTTCTCGACAACCATCTGGACCAGCATGCAGATGCCCTGCAGGATATCGACCGGTTCAAATCCCGTGACCACACCAGGGGTATTGAACTCGTCGACCAAAAAGCTAAAGGGCGCCAGGCCCGTGATGGTGGCGACGTGCCCCGGAAGGATAAAGCCGTCGATAGTGGTCTCGGGGTCGTTGGCGATGGCGCGCAGCGCCGGCGGCGTGGTCTTATGGGCACAGTAGACCGAGAAGTTCTGCAGCCCGCGCGCGTCTGCCTCCAGGATGGCGGCGGCGATGGTAGGCGTCGTGGTCTCAAAGCCCACGCCCATAAAGATGACCGGGCGATCGGGGTTGTGTTCGGCGATATCGAGTGCATCGAGCGGGGAGTACACAATGCGAATATCGCGCCCCGCCGCCTTTTGCGCGGCGAGTGAGGTAGACGACCCGGGCACGCGCATCATGTCTCCAAAGGTGGTGATGATGGCGCCGTCCATCTTGGCGAGCGCGATTGCATGGTCGATATCGCGGTTGGCGGTAACACAGACGGGGCAACCCGGACCGCTCAGCAGTTTGAGCCCGGCAGGCATAATGGAGCGAAAGCCATAGCGACCGATGCTCACGGTGTGCGTGCCGCAGACTTCCATAAGATTGATGGCGCGGTCACCGACGAGTTCACGGATGCGCTCGATGAGCTCGCGAGCCGGCTTGGGATCGCGGAATGCCGAAAAGTCGATACCGGAGCGAGCCGGCTGTCCGGCCGCCACTAGTAAGCCTCCGCCGGGTTGGTGGCCAGCTGGTCTTCTTCGACCAGTTCGGTCATGGTGTTGACCAGGTCGAGCGTCTCCTGCGCCTCCTGCTCGTCGACAATCTGAATGCCAAAGCCGGCGTGCACGAGAATATAGTCGCCTACCTGTGCCGTCGGCACGAGGCGCAGTGAAACGGAGCGCTCGATGCCCATCATGTCGACGGTCGCCTTAAGGTCGTCGTCGCGTTTGACCACTTTACCGGGAACGGCAAGGCACATAATGTTCCCCTTTTATACGTTTTGCGCTGGATAGGCGCCTAATTACCCATCAGTTGATGGTAGCGCTCGCGGGAGTCACGAGCAAACGCGTTACACCTGTGAGACGGCGGCGCGCAGACTGGCAAAACAGCCTATCGCGATGTTGTCTGCGCAAGACGAGCGCTTGCGACCGCCGCCTGACCGTAGGCGATGCAGCCGTCATTGACGGGTGCGGTGTGGGGGACAAGGACAGTAAGGCCTGCGCTTTTGAGCTCGCGGGTGAGGAACTGAAGCAGGAGTCGGTTCATGAACACGCCGCCCGAGAGCACGACGGTGTCGATGCCTTCACGGACGCAGATCTCGCGTGCGATGCGGGCCGACGCGCGTGCGATGGTGACATGGAAGTCGAGCGCGAGCCTGTCGGCCGGCACGCCGGTCCTGATTCCCTCCAAAAGCGCCTCAAAAAGCGGTCTGGAGTTCAGAACATGGCAGTCGTCCGGACGGGATGATTCGGTTACGGAAAAGCTGGCCATATTGCCGGTGGGGCAGGCACTTTCACTGCTGAGCGCGCGCCAGGCGGCGGCTTCGAATTCTATGGCGGGTTCGCCCTCGTAGGTTGCCTTGTCGCAGATGCCCAGAATTGCTGCCGCGGCATCAAAGAGACGCCCCATGCTGCTAGTACGCGGGCTGTTGATGCCGTGCTCGATCATGGTGGCTGTCACGCTGCGCGTTTGCTCGTCGAGGCTGTCCAAAAGCCGAGCGGCGCCTGGGTGCTCGAGCAGGCCGAGCTCACTGAGCAGGGCAAAGGCGTTGCGGCGGGCGTCGCGCACGGAGGCCGCCCCGCCGGGGAGCGCCCAGGTGCGCAAATGCGCGGCGCGCTCAAAGCCGCCAAGGCTGGCAACAAGAAACTCGCCGCCCCAAATGGTCCCATCGGTACCGGCGCCGGTGCCGTCAAAGGCGATGCCAAGGACGCGCGCGTCGGTTGTAAGCTGGCCCGCGGCGATAGCCTCGGCCATTACGCTCGCGATATGCGCATGATGGTGCTGCACCTCGACGAGCGGCAGATTGCATTTTCGCGCCTGCTCGCGCGCCCACTGGCTTGATAGATAGCTGGGATGTACATCGCAGGCTAAGGCGGCGGGCGCCAAGTCAAAGAGATCTTCCAAGCGCGTGCGCGCGGCGTTCCAGGCATCGAAGGTCCCGCCGTTTTCAACATCGCCGATATGCTGCGACACAAAACAGGTTGCCTCGCCGTTCGCCCCTTCACGCGTGAGCGCAATCGTGGCCTTTTGTTGTGGCCCACAGGCGAGCACGCAGGACGGAGTGCTGTCGAGCGCCGGCAACGGCAGCGGCTGGGGTGCATATCCGCGAGCGCGGCGCACGGGCATAACGGCGCCGTCGACCACGCGTACCACAGAGTCGTCGTAGCGCGACAGAATTGCGCGGTCGTTACCGAGCAACGCGTCGGCGATACCGGCGGCAACGAGGTGTTCCCAGGCAAGGTCGTCGTCGGTCTCGATGGGCTCTTCGCTCAGGTTTCCGCTGGTCATGATGAGCGCGTGCATACCGCGGGCTTCTGCCGCGGCAAGCAGCAGATGCTGAAGCGGGGTGTAGGGGAGCATAACGCCGAGCTCGGGCAGGTCGCGCGCGACGGACGGTGCGAGCGCGAGGGCGTCGGGAGAATCACCGCTCTCGCAAACGGCACGTCGGCGCAGCAGCACAATGGGGCGAATGCTGCCGGCCAGCAAGCCGCGCTCAACGTCGCTGATATGGCACAGGCGTTCAGCGTCGGTAAGGCTGCGCACCATAACGGCAAGTGGCTTGTTGCTGCGGCGTTTACGGCGGCGAAGCTCGGCTACCGCCTGCTCGTTGGAGGCGTCACAGGATAGATGGAATCCGCCCAGGCCCTTGATGGCGACGATGCCACCAACGGCCAGCAGCTCAACGCAGCGGTCGATAATGGCGTCGCTGGTCTCGCGCGTGGTGCCGACGGCCAGCGACGCGGCGGCTTCGCCCGGCTCATCGCCCACGCTCGCTTCGCGCCACATGATATGCGGCCCGCAATTAAAGCAGGCATCGGGCTGCGCGTGAAAGCGACGGTCGAGTGGATCGGCATACTCTGCGGCGCAGGCGGGGCACATGGGGAAACGGTCCATCGAGGTAGCCGCTCGGTCATACGGCAGCGACCGGATGATGGTAAAGCGTGGGCCGCAGTTAGTGCAGTTGATAAAGGGGTAGTGATAGCGTCGGTCGGCGGGATCGAACAGCTCGCGCAGGCAATCGTCGCAGGTGGCGATATCGGGCGAGACGAGCGTCGTGTGCGCGGTCTGGTCCTGCGATGCTACGATGCGAAAACCCTCTTCATCGGCGGCATCCCAACCGTTGGCTGCCAGGTCCACAACCTCGACATGCTCTACGCGGGCTGCCGCGGGCGCATGCTCGGAAAGCGCGGCAACAAAAGCATCGAGCGCACCGGCCAGAGCATGCGCTTCGATATGCACGCCGTCGCCCGCGTTGAGCACCCATCCGCAAATGCCATGCGCCATGGCCTCGCGATACACAAACGGCCGCATGCCAACGCCCTGCACAATGCCCGTTACATGAATATGCACATGCCGCATGCGACACCCCTCATCAAAACCGACCAAATAGGGACAGGTGCGCTACAGCCCCAGGCTCTGCTTGGTGGCGGCGCACGTGAGCTCGCCGTGCTTAACGCCGCGCAGGCCCAGCAGACGGTCGGCTAGTTCGTAGACGCGCTCGCCGCGACCCTTGAGCGCCAGAATCTCCAAGCAGTTGTGGTGATCCAGATGCACGTGCATGGTCGATACGATCTCGTCGGTGTAGTCGTGCTGCACTTCGTCCAGACGGCGCGTCAGGTCGCCGGTATGGTGGTCGTAGATCATGGTGAGCGATCCGATAACATGCTCATCGGGCGTGCGCATCTGCTCCTTGGCGATCGAGGCGCGAATCAGGTCGCGCACGGCCTCGGAGCGGTTGGCCACGTCGCCGCGGCGCGCGATCTGTTCGTCAAAACGGCGCAGCAGGTCGTCCGGTGCGGTAACCGAAAAGCGGACCAGCTCGGAGCCGGAACCACTACAGTGGCAGCCCGCGTCACCGTCCGCCCCGTGCGGATGCTCGTGCTCGTACCCGCAGCCGTGCTCGTGTTCGGCCACGTTACACCAGCTTCACGGAGCCGACGGAGTTGTGGTCGGCCTCGATGGCTTCCTCGTAGCCCTCGAGTGCGTCGTGGGCCTCGTGCAGCGCGGCCATGGCTGCCTCGAGCTTGGCGCCGATGCGCTCCATGTCAAAATTCTCGGTCGCATGCAGCAGCTGATGGCTCCACTCGTGAGCGAGCTCGATGGTGTCGTCGACCTGCTTGACGCTCATGGCAAGCTGGCTCATGTTCATTCCAACGTCATGCATGGGAAATCTCCTTTTGTATGGGGCAGTTCAGTGGTTCAGATTTTACTACGCCCACTCTGTGCGCAGCTGCATAAGAAAACGGGTGCGAGTCTGTGCGACTCGCACCCGTTCACTGGGGGCTGTTTGTAACTACCATACTATCCGTGGTCGTACGCGCCGCACCCGGCAGTCCGGCGAGCGGTGCAAAACCGCTCATGGACGGCGGGTAAGTAACAAGCGTATTACAGATGCTTCTCCAGCAGCGCCTGCAGCCTCGCCTTGGGCAGAGCGCCAACCGAGCGGTCAATCTCCTCGCCGTTCTTAAACACAATCAGCGTGGGGATGCTCATGACGCCATACTTCATGGCCAGGTCCTGGTTGTCGTCGACGTTGCATTTGGCAACGGCAAGCTTGCCGGCCAGTTCATCGGCAACCTCGTCAACGATGGGCGAGAGGGATCGACAGGGCCCGCACCACGGTGCCCAAAAATCGACCAGCACGGGCAGGCTGTCGCTAACGACGGAATCGAAGTTCTCGGGGGTAATCTGCTTAATGTCAGCCATGGTGACCTCCATAATGTGACGCGGCTTGGCCGCGTAAAACTCAGTACGACCGTGCTTATACCCAGCCGCCCGCAAAGCAACCACTCGCAGGCGGCTCTTTTATATAATGGTGGGCACGCAAACGATTGGAGAGCGCATGTCCACGTCACAAAGCCAGAAAAAAGAAGCCATCGCCCAGGCGGCCGAGCAGGAGCTCACATCGCTTGCGGTCCGTGGCGTGCGTATCGCGGGCAACGCGTGCTCGCCGATCGTGCTGGTCAAAGGCGATTTGGACGAGGCCGAGCGTTCGGGTGGCGAGCTTGCCGCTGGCCCGGATGGCGCGGCGTTGCGCAAGGCGCTTGGGGCCATCGGCTACGCGCCCGAGGATTTTTGCGTGCTGGCAAGCGTCGCCGGCGCAGGTGACGGAGCGGTCGCTGTGGGCGAGACGCTGCCGTGCGAGCTGTTCCGTGAGGCGCTTGAGGCTTTGGACCCCGAGGCGGTGCTACTGCTCGACAACAACGCGGCTGACGCCATGCGCGAGACCTACGCCGATATGCTCGTGGCGATCGATGACTTCGACACCGCCATGCTCAAGCCCGGCTTGGTCGCCCATGTGCAGGGTCGCCGTGTGCTCGCGCTCGACGGTTTTGAGGCGGCACTCACCGACAAGGCCGCTAAGCAGCGCATGTGGGCCTACATCAAGCAGCTGACTCCGGCGGCCACTCCGCTGTAGCGAGCCCGCGTCGACAAACGACCCCGAGCGGGCGAGCCGTACCCGCGGAACGCAAATCCGTCGCGCCCGCGCCCTTACATCACAGCGCGCAGCTCAAACCGATCGCCGTTAATGCGGAACTGGCAGTTGCCGTTCATGCGCTCCACGGCGAGTTTAATGCTCTTGGTGCCAAAGCCGTGACCGGCGTGCTGAGCCACGGGCGTGCCGTCGACCATGTGCGGCGCCCGTCCAAATGTGTTGGAAACCAGCAATAGAAGCTGACCGTCTTCGTAGCGAAGGTCCAGGTCGACAAACCGCTTGCCTTCGGGGGCGGTGCTCGCCGCGGCGATGGCATTGTCCAGGGCGTTCGATACCACACTGAACAGATCGGCATCGCCCACGTGGACGGTTTCGGGCACGGCGGCTCGCAGGTCGGCGGTGATGCCGTGCGCGTTGATGTCCGCGGAAAGCGACGAGAGCGCAATGTTGACCGTTTCGTTGGCGCAGTAGCGGCGCACAGCGGTGCGGTCGTTGGTCTCGCAAAGCGCGTCGATACGCTCGAGCGCCTCATCGGTGTGACCCTCTTCGATCAGGGCCGCAAGACCGCGCAGGTAGTGGCGTATGTCGTATCACATTGAGACCAAGTCAAGAAGAATCGCTTCGGTCGAATCGCGTCTTTTGGGTGAGTTCTCAACGTCCGCTGCCGCTGGTTTCCACCGTATGCCGAAAACACCCGGACGATGCCGTGCAGATCGCTTCGCTCTGCTATAGTCTCCCAAATTCACGTTTTCTATTGGGATGGTGGTTAATATGGGCGACATACTCGAATCGTTCCTGCGCGTGGCGATGGTGGTGTTCATCGTCGGTCCGCTCACTGCATGGGTCGCCCGTCGCGGCGCGCGCGAGCGCAGTGAGGCGACGGACAGCCTCGATCGCTTCACGGTGCGCATGCCCGCTGCCATTCGCACGATCATCGCCTGCTGCGCCGTCGCGTTCGAACTGCTCATGCTGGGTGTCTACGTCTGGCAGGGCGTCTCGTTGGGCGAGTGGGACCACGAACTTGTGTGGTTCGGTCACGCCATGGCGCTCGCGGGCATGGCCATCTGGGCCCTGCTGAGCATCCCGCGCATCGACGTGGACGGTGAGCGAATTCTCTCGCGTAACGCCTTCGGCATCCGCAAGGAGACGACGTTTGGCAACATCACCCGTGCAACGCTTCACACGCAGATGATGAGGATCGACCTGTTCGAGGGCGACCGGAAGTTCTGCTCGATAAGCCTCGAGGGGGTGTGCTCGCTCAACCTCCTCGCCCGTCTGGAGGAAGAGGGCATCGAGGTCTCGGACGCTGTTGACGGTCCGATGACCAAGGCGGGTCTGTGTTGGTCTGCCATCAAGCCGTTGACGATTGTTTTCAACGGTATGGCGCTCGTCTTCTCGCTCGTGATCGCCTTCATGGCTGTTTTCACCGACGCCGGTGCTCGTCTGCTCCTGCTCGTCCCATGCCTCTTCCTGTTCATAGGGGGACTCCTGCCTCTGCTCATGCTCAGCATGCCCGCCCGTGGTATCTACGAGATCGGCAGACAGGAGCGCGAACTCGGTTTCTCCTTCGCCGAGGAGATGGCGAGCCGAGGTGCCACGGGCACCTCGCTTGTCGACAACGATTGGTTCATCGAGATCAGCAACGCCCGCGTCGTGGCGTTCCGCCGCGATTATCTCAAGAAGGTCACGGCGCACGAGGATAGCGAGAGCGGCGACCGTTGCACGGTTACCACGAAAGGCGGTCGCAAAATCAAGGTGTACGCAGCGGGCAGCACGCTCGAGGACCTGCGCTCGTGGTTCAAACAGGGTGCCAAGGCCAGAAGCACGCTCGACCGTGCAGAGGACGTGCTCGAGACGACGTCTGATTGGGTTGTCTGACCTGTATCGTCTTTTCGGACACGCATGCTAGAGGCCCAATCCTTTAGAATGCATTCATCGACGACCGAGAGGACGGTATGCTATGTCCAACCCAGCCGCCAAGTACACCGACGAGTTCAGGCGCGAGACCGCCGACTACATCATCTCGACGGGCAGGCCGATAACGGAATGCTGCACAGAACTGGGCCTGAATTCCAAGACCGTGAACAAGTGGGTGCAGAGCCGCCGGCGCGAGCTTGCCGGCGGGCCCGACCCCAAGGCCGAGGACCGCGAGCTTCGCGAGGCGAAAAGGCGCATACGCGAGCTCGAGATGGAGAACGCCTTCTTGAAAAAAGCCGCGGCCTTCTTCGCCAAAAGCCAGGCGTAGCCGCATGCTACCGGATGATGTTGGCGGAGAAGGCCGAATTCCCGGTGAAAATGATGGCCCGCGTGCTCGGCGTGAGCCGATCGGGCTTCTACTCGTGGCTCTCCAACGGCTGCCCGCGAGAAGACTGGTCGGCCGAGCGCGAGGCGGTCCGGCGCGTGTGGCTGGAGTCGGACCGCAGGTTCGGCTTCCGGTTCGTGAAATGCTTCCTGCCCGGCGAGTTCTCCGGATTGACCCTGTACAGGGTGCGCAAGCTGATGCGCGAGCTGGGAATACGCGGCTGCACGCCCAACGCCAGGAAGCGCACCACCATCCCCGACCCGAAGGCCAGGCCCCGGCCCGACCTGGTGCGCCGCGACTTCACCAGTCCCGTTCCAACCTGCAAGCTCGTGGGCGACATCACCTACCTGCGCACCGGCGAGGGATGGCTGTACCTGTCGACGGTCATCGACCTCAACACCCGCATGGTGGTGGGCTGGTCGCTCTCCGAGCGCATGACCGCCGACATCGTGGTTTCGGCGCTGGCGTCGGCCAAATCGCGCGGCTACGTGGCCGGCAACGCGATATTCCACGCCGACCGCGGCGCCCAGTACACCAGCAGGCTTCTGGCCGAATGGGCGCGCGACAACGACGTGCGGCTGTCCTGCAGCCGCGCCGGCAACTGCCACGACAACGCGGTGGCCGAGTTCATCGAGGCGTACTACAACCGCCGAAGGCCCCGCTCGACGATCGGCTACAAGGTGCCGGCCGAGGCCATGGCGGCCTTCTTCGAGAGAACCGAGCCCAAGCTCGAGGCCATGCCTATGGCCGCTTGATTTCTCGAGCATGCGTGTCCGAAATCTTGACACAGGTCAGAAGGCCTCGATGCCAGCGCTGCGCCGATATGGGGCAGCGGCCCCCCCCGTTGGCCGCCATGGCCCTGACTTCCGAGCGTATGCTGGCGCCGCTCGTCTTAAGACGTCGACCTCCATCCGGAGCCTGCGGTTCTCGCGCTCGGGCTCCAGGATCCGGTTCTACTCGGGCGTGCGGTTGTCGGCGGCGCGCGGCGAGCCGGTCTCGTTTATCGACTTGACCCGCCTCTCCACATGCTCTTGTCGAGGTCGCACTCGTCCATGGCCTCGCGCCTGGGCTTTCCGGCGTTGTGGAGATCGACTATCTTCCTCTTGAACTCGTCGGTGAAATGCCTCGGTCTGGGGCCGGTCGAGGCCGAGCCCCCGGTCCGGCTGGGATAGCATGTCGCTGCGGGCCATTGTCTTTCCTTTCGTCGAATATCTAGGCGCTGACGATTCTAGGCGATGGCCCTCTCTTGCTGCTTACACCTCGATTGTGCGCGCTACCCCCAGCGGGCCCGGATCGAGCGATTCGGGCCCGCTTTTGGGGCCTGCCGGAAACCCGGTGGTCAAAAAGGGCCAAATATGAGTACTGTTACCAGTTTAGTGGCAGCCAAATGGCCTCAAAAATCGGTGCCAGAGGCCAAAAGTGCATCGATTTTCGTTCTTCAGAGTCGCGATCGGGCTCCAAACAAGGCGATTTTGCTGCTCTGGACCGGAAAATCGCTGCTACTAATTTGGTGACAGTACTCATATTTGGCCCTTTTTGACCACTGCCCCTTGGTCCAGGACAAAACAGGCTGCTCGAATCATGGGGCGGGTCCATTTTCGGCTGTCCTCAGCTTGCCAGTTCGAAAATGGACCCGCCCCAAGATTGAATCTTTATTCCAACTTTACACCTGGCTTTACAGCTGTCTTGTCAGCTGTAAACCTAGGTGTCATACTAAAACCCCAAGATTCGCCAAAAGAGAGGGGCCTTGATGGCACAGAGCGCGAACATGGATGCATCGGAGCTTGCACGCGACATTGCGGCCGGCCTGGCATCGGCAACGACGGCAACGGAGCGCGCGGCATTGGTGCCCGCAGAGCTCGTCGAGGCTATTCAGCAACTAAAAACCCAACGTGACGCGGTGATCCTGGCACACTATTACGTGGCGCCCGAGGTCCAAGCCGTTGCCGATTACGTCGGCGACAGCTTCTACCTGGCAAAACTCGCCAAGAGCCTGCCGCAGCAGATCATCGTGCTGTGCGGCGTGGAGTTTATGGGCGAGAGTGCCAAGCTGCTCAACCCCACCAAGACCGTGCTGCTGCCCGAGCCGGGCGCGGACTGCCCCATGGCTCACATGGTCAAGCGCGAGACGGTTGACGCGGCGCGCACCGAGTACGGCGACGACCTGGCCGTGGTCTGCTACGTCAACTCCACGGTCGAGATCAAGAGCTGGAGCGACGTGTGCGTCACCAGCTCCAACGCCGTTAAGATCGTGTCCGAGCTGCCGCAGCAGCATATCCTGTTCATTCCCGACCAAAACCTGGGCCGTTTCGTAGCCGAGCAGGTGCCGCAAAAGCACGTCATCCTCAACAACGGCTACTGCCCGCGCCATCACATCATCACCGTCGAGCAGATCGTCGACGCGACGGAGGCCCACCCCGACGCGCTCGTGCTGGCGCATCCCGAGTGCAAGGCCGACGTCCTGGCCGAGGCCGACTACATCGGCTCCACCGCCGGCATTATCAAGTACGCCGAGGAGTCGGACGCGAGCGAGTTCATTATCGTGACGGTCCGCGGTGTGCTCTACGAGCTCGAGCGCCGCTGCCAGGGCACCGGCAAGAAGTTCTACTTCCCCGCGGTGCAGCCCACCTGCGTCAACATGGATCTCATCACGCTCGAAAAGCTCGTGCGCTGCCTGGAGACGGGTGAGGGCGAGGTGCAGATCGGCGTGTCGGACGAGGCTGCCGACCAGGCCAAACTTACGCTCGACCGCATGCTCGAGTACGCAGCACGCTAGAACAATGTGGCATGAGGGACGGTTTCTTATGTCACATTCAAGGGAGAGGATTCCTGTGGAAACCAAGCAATACCCCGATATGGAGTGCGACGTCGTCATTGCCGGCTGCGGCGTAGCGGGCCTGTACGCGGCGCTCAACCTGCCGACGAGCACGCGCGTAATCATGCTCTCCAAGGGCGCGGTCGACGAGTGCGATTCGATGCTCGCGCAGGGCGGCATCTGCGTGCTGCCCGAGGGCTCGGACTACGATGCCTTCTTTGAGGACACCATGCACGCCGGCCATTACGAGAACCGCCGCGAGAGCGTCGACATCATGATCCGCTCGAGCCGCTCGGTCATCAACGACCTGCTAGCGATGGGCGTGGATTTTGAGCGCAAGGCCGATGGCGGCCTCGACTTTACCCGCGAGGGCGCGCACAGCCGTCCGCGCATTGCCTTCCATGCCGACATTACGGGCAAGGAGATTACGACCAAGCTGCTTCAGGCCGTCCGCAAGCTGGACAACGTGCAGATTCTCGAACACGTTGCCATGACCGACATCCTGACGGCCGAGCGCGATGGGGCCACGGTGTGCACTGGTGTCGTCGCTGTTGCCGTGGACGAGGACGATTCAGCTCGCCCCGCCGACGAGCTGGCAAATGCCGCTGAGGGCGTGCATGTCGGTAAGCCGTTTAAGATCCATGCCCGCCATACGCTGTGGGCGACGGGCGGCATCGGTGGCGTATACGACCATTCGACCAACTACCCGCAGCTCACGGGCGACGCCTGCTACATCGCGCAGGAGCACGGCATTAAGATGGAGCACCTGGACTACGTGCAGATCCATCCCACGGGCCTGTTCTCGCCGCAGCCAGGCCGTACGTTCCTGATCAGCGAGAGCTGCCGCGGTGAGGGCGCGATTCTGCTCAATGCCGCCGGCGAGCGTTTTACCGACGAGTTGCAGCCGCGCGACGTTGTCGCTGCCGCCATCCGCGAGCAGATGAAGCAGGACGGCACCGAGCACGAGTGGCTGAGCTTTGCCCCCGTCGAGCGCGACGTGGTGACTGGGCACTTTGCCAACATTCGCGCGCGCTGCCTTGAGGACGGCCGCGACATCTTGGACGAGCCCATCCCCGTTACGCCCACGCAGCACTACTTTATGGGCGGCGTATGGGTCGATAAGGACGGCCGCACTTCGATGCCCGAGCTCTACGCAGCCGGTGAGACGGCCTGCAACGGCGTGCACGGCAAGAATCGCCTGGCTTCCAACAGCCTGCTCGAGGCGCTGGTCTGGGGTCGTCGCTCCGCGTGGTACATGCGTACCGGCGAGTCGCTGGCCGTGGAGCAGGCGGGCGATCCCGCGCTCGATGGCCGTCATCGCGCCCTGAGCGCCGACACCCTGGCAATCGATGATTTGGCCCGTGCCGCCGGCACGCAGGCCGTGGAGGAGTAGACCATGAATCCCATTACCATGAAGCTCGTCGTCGATGATCTGATTCTGCAGGCTCTGCGCGAGGACATTACCTTTGAGGACGTGAGCACGGCGAGCGTGTGCCCCACGGCGCGTCCCGCCACGGTGGAGCTTATCGCCAAGGCCGATGGCATCATCGCGGGACTTGATGTGTTCGCTCGCACCTTCGAGCTGCTGGATTCGCAGAGCTCGGTGCTGTTTGATGTTGCCGACGGTGACGAGGTTCACGCCAGCGACCACGTGGGCCAGGTGCGCGGCGATGCGCGCGTGCTGCTTTCGGGCGAGCGCGTGGCGCTCAACTACCTGCAGCGCATGAGCGGTATCGCTACCTATACGCACAGAATGGCCGCGGTGCTCGAGGGCACCAAGACCGTGCTCGTCGATACGCGCAAGACCACGCCGGGCATGCGCGTTTTCGAGAAGGCCGCGGTCGAGATCGGCGGCGGCAGCAACCACCGTTACAACCTGTCGACGGCCGTCATGCTCAAGGACAACCACATCGACGCCGCCGGTGGTGTGATGCGTGCGATCGAAATGGCGCGCGCCCACGCGTCGTTTACCACGACGGTCGAGATCGAGTGTGAGAACCTGGACATGGTACGCGAGGCCGTGGAGGCCGGTGCCGACATTATCATGTTCGACAACATGACCCACGACGACATGGCTGCCGCGATTGAGCTTATCGCCGGCCGCGCCAAGACCGAGTGCTCGGGCAACGTGGACGCTAACAATATCCGCGCGCTCGCCGACCTAGGCGTTGACTTTATTAGCTCGGGGGCGTTGACGCACTCTGCGCCGATCCTCGACCTCTCGCTTAAGCACCTGCGTCTGCTGGACGGTAAATAATGAACGCCCGTGAGCGTCGCCGTGCCATCATGGGCGTGCTCGAGCGAGCCAAGGGCCCCGTCTCCGGCAGCGCACTTGCTCGTGAGGTGGGTGTGAGCCGCCAGATTGTCGTGCAAGACATCGCCCTGCTGCGCGCCGATGGGCACGATATCGTGGCGACCAACCGCGGCTACGTGCTGCAGGAAGCCGCGAGCAGTCCGGCTGTGCCCACGCGTCTTGTTAAGGTGCGCCACAGTGTGGAGCAGGCGGGCGACGAGCTCACGAGTATCGTCGACGCGGGTGGCGCCGTGCTCAATGTGATCGTCAACCATCGTGTGTACGGCAAGATCACGGCCGACCTGGACATCCGCAACCGCCGCGATGTCGAGCGCTACCTAGAGGGCATCGCCAGCGGCAAGAGCTTCCCGCTGCTGACGGTGACCAGCGGCTACCACTTCCATCGCATTGCGGCGGAAGACGAGCAGACCCTCGACGAGATCGAGGCCATACTCAAGGAGAAGGGCTACTTGGCGGACCTAATGCCCTACGAGGATGATCTCTCTTAGCCGACGCTGCAAACGCCCCCAAGCGGCAATCTGACGTTCAATCGTCGGTCGCGTACCCAAAGTACGCTTCCCTCCTCTTTCACGTCACCTTGCTCGCTTAGGGGCGTTTTC
>CABMOY010000022.1 GCA_902388345.1 uncultured Collinsella sp. | reverse complement strand
GGAGGCACCCGCGGCCCCCGCAAGCGACGACGCCCCCGCGGCTCCCTGGGAGTCCAACCCCGGTGCGGGCAGCCCCTTCGGCCATCAGGGCGCAGCCCCGAGCATCCCGCAGACCGAGGACGAGGCCAAAGACCTCATCCGCAGCGTCTTCGGTCAGGCCACCATCTTCAAGCCGGTGGAGTAGCTGCGCAGGCGGGTATACTGCTCAAGAAGAGAACCCCTTGCCCGGGCGCATCTGTATTTCGGACATGTGCAACGTGGTGCCGCGTATATCGCATTCGAGCAGACAGGCGCGTGACGGTCGGCCTAGGATGCTGAGGTCGATACGATACGTCGCATGGCTGTCCGTGTACTCGACTTGCTCGGCGTTGACGGTTGCTCCGATTGTAAATAAAGAGCCCAGTTCGGCATCGACAATCTTGGAGTCCTTTATCTTGACCTTGAACTCTTGGTAGAGGGACGGGCTGTTGTAGTAAATGGTTCGGGTTCCGTCGGTGCATTCATCGGTCGTCTCCCATTTGACGACGGGCTGGTCCGAGCTGGCTATCAGCAGTTCTGCTCCAAAAGCTATGGCATGGGTGATGATAACCAGTAATACCCAGACGACAAAGAGATAGAGAACCACATATGCAACGGGGTGTTTTGAGCGGATGTTTTGGAGTACGGCTGGGACATTCACGAGGGCACCTCCAAATCGTCATCTATGACAATCAAATTATACCCAGCCGCCATGCGTGCCGCCTCGAGCAGCGGCTCGGCATTTTGCCATGTAGCCTTGTAGCCCTACGCATAAACTGCCTGGTTCCAGCTCTGCTAGATGTAGCTTGAGATAATTATGCAACCTTGCATAATTCGACCTTGCATAATCTTGGGCGTGCGTCACGCTCAAGGACATGTATATCGACTGAGGTAGCGTGTCCGCCCCGCTCGCTGGCCTCGCGCCGTGGTACGATTTTTGAGTTTGAAAGTCCCGCCGCGCTCCGGCTGCCCTTGCAGCTCGGCGTGCGGCCGCACGTAAAGGAGCCATCATGGCCGGTATGAACATGCAGCAGATGATGAAGCAGGCTCGCAAGATGCAGGAGCAGCTTGCCGCCGCGCAGGAGAACCTCAAGTCCCAGACCGTCGACGCCTCTGCCGGCGGCGGTATGGTCAAGGTGACCGTTAACGGCGAGATGGAGCTCGTCAACCTTACCATCGACCCCGATGCCCTCGATCCCGAGGACGTCGATATGCTGCAGGACATGATCATGGCTGCCGTCAACGAGGCCGTCCGCGGCGTCAACGAGCTCGCCAACAAGCAGATGGGCGCCATCACCGGCGGCCTCAACATCCCGGGCATGCCGTTCTAAGACACGCATATATATGAGTGCGAATCACAGTCTGCAAAAACTGCTCGATGAGTTGGGCCGTCTGCCGGGCATTGGTCCCAAGTCGGCCCAGCGCATCGCCTATTACCTGCTCGAGGCCGATGCCGAGGAGGCCCGCCGCCTGGCCGAGGCCATCTTGGAGGTTAAGCAGGAGGTCCACTTTTGCAGCCGTTGCTTTAACTACGCCACGGCCGACGAGTGCTCCATCTGCCAGGACCCGATGCGCGATACCACTCGCATTTGCGTGGTGGGCGAGCCGCGCGATGTCCAGGCGATTGAGCGCACGGGCAGCTATCACGGTCTCTACCACGTATTGGGCGGCGTGATCAGTCCCATGGACAAGATTGGCCCCGAGCAGCTGCACATTCGCGAGCTGCTGGCACGCTTGGGCCACGAGGACATCCACGAGGTCATCATCGCCACCAACCCCAATATTGAGGGCGAGACCACGGCGAGCTACCTGGCTCGCACTATCAAGCCGCTGGGCGTTGAGGTGTCGCGTCTGGCGAGCGGCCTACCCGTGGGCGGCGACCTGGAGTATGCCGACGAGCTTACGCTTGGGCGCGCCATCGAGGCCCGTCGCACGATTTAGGTGGCGAGCCTGCTCCTGCCGTATGTTTTCCTCGCGACGCACGGGGTAGTCATAATTTCCCCGTGCGACTGTAAGTTTGTTGTGCAACAAAGATGCTTTGTATCCGCTTATCGCATGGATGCTTCCACTCGCATCCTTAATTTGCCCATTCGTTGCGCAACCTTTTGGGTTCGCTGATACACTCAAATATGGATTCGAATGAATGCGCCGCTCCCGAGCGGCGTGTTTTTGTTGGAGGAGAACGCATGCGGCCCGGTGGCACTCAGACAAAGCGCGGCGCCGCGGTGCGCATGCGACGCCGACTGGGCTTGGCGCCGCGGGCGTACGCACTGCTGTCTTGCTCGCTGGTGCTGGTCATAGCTGGCGTTTCTGCCTATGGCATGACCGTGCCGTCCATGATACAGGCACATGCCGCACGCGAACCGCGCGTGGGGCATGAGGTCAAAAGTGACCTGGGCACCACGACTGGATATGCTTGGGCAAGTGTGGTCGCGCATATTGTGTTTGGCACCGACGACGCGGACGGCGCCGAGGCCCCGGACAACGAAGTCACGCTTGCCAATGGCAAAACCATCGTGCTCACCAACACCAAGATCATCGATCGGTTGTCCAACAATAACGTGGCGGCAATGGTGAATAAGGTCGAGCGGCAGAAGGAACAGGACGCCCAACAGTCCGGAAAGCCCGGTAGCTCGGATACTTCTGGCTCCGGCTCGGATTCATCGAGTTCGGGCGGCGGCTCTGGGTCGGGTTCCTCTACCGGAGGGCCTGGAAACGGCGGCTCGACGGGCGGCAACACTGACAACGATGCAAACTCCGGTGGCCTTTCCGCTGCTGAGGAAGAGAGCATTCACAGTTGGCTTGTGACCAAGTACAACATGCTCGACGGTTATGTTTCTCGTGCCAATGACGTGGTCTCGACCTATAACTCTACGGGAGATCCCAGGCCGTGCGACAGCCTGGTCGGGGAGATGTTTGTCATTCGAGCCGAGTTCGGTCGTCAGACATTCTCGCCCCGGTCAAAGTGGTATCAGCAGTATGCCAATCTGTGGGGCTGTTATACCAACCTATGTCAATGGGTCGGCCATTACGGCGATGATGACGTCGCGCTCGGTAACTTCAACAATAACGTGGCGGCGCTTGCCCTATGATGACCGATCTTGCATCCACCACACCACAATCGCTCGGTCGCGATCCCATGGTCGGCCTGCGCCTGGCGCGTGTCGACGGGTTTGAGCCGGCCATTGCGCTCGGTCAGGACGAACTGCCTGCCTATCTGCGTCGTTTTACGATGCTGTTTGCCGACGATGCCACCATGCGCCGTGGCGGTATCGGCCGCGTGACGCGTGCCGTCAACGCCCAAGGCGAGGCCGTGGCACTCAAGCAGCTCATCTTGCCGACGCACGATGAGTTTGACGACGATGCCGCTCACGAGGCGCTGGTCGCCAAGTTCAAGGCGGCGTTTCGCGAGGAATACGAATGCCATCGCGCCCTTTCGGGCCTTAAGGGCTTTCCCCGCCTCTATGGCTGGGGCGAGGTCGACGGTGTGCCTGCAATTGTCATGGAATGGGTCGAGGGCGAGACGCTTGCCCGCTTGCGTTCGCGACTCGCCGTGGACGATGCCGGACGCCTGTCGCCGCTTGTGGCGGCGCGTCTGGGTCGCGACCTGTTCGATCTGCTCTGCCGTATGAGCCTGGTGGGCGAGGGCTTTGTCCATCGCGATATCTCGCCCGCTAATATTATGGTGCGTACGGCGCGCCTGCCGCTTGACCGACAGCTTGCCGAGGGCACCTTTGACCTGTGCCTGATCGACTTTGGCTCGTCGCTGGCGCTCGAGCCTGCGTCGGCCGTGGCCGGTGCCGGCGGCAAGGCGTCGTTTACGGAGCGTTATGCCACGCTGCGTCGCGCGACGGTTGCCTATGCCCCGCCCGAGATGCTCACCGACGATATTCCCGACCTGCGTGCTTTGCGTATGTCGCCGGCGATCGACGTCTATGCCGCAGCAAGCACGGTTTACGAGCTCATTGCCGGCGCCGCGCCATACGAAGCCGCGCCGAGCACTTCGGGCACCTCGGGTTCGCGCAAAAAGACGCGCGACATCGCCAGCCCCTACCGTCTCAAGATGGACACGCTGCCCGACTATCCCATTGGTGCCCATGCGCCCGGTTGCGATTTGACTCAGCTGCTTCGTCGTGAGCCTGATGTGGCGCTCGCTGCGGCCGAGCAGGCCCAGCAGCTGGGGCTTGAGCCGGATTCCGAGGAGCTACGCGATGCGCTGGCGTTTGTCGATGCCCAGCTGTTCGACGTGGTGATGGCCTGTCTGTCCAGCCATCAAAAAGATCGTCCCGAGCCGGCGGCGGTCGAGGCGGCGCTCTCGGCGTTTTGTGACCACTATGCGCAAAATGTCGGTCGTTCGCTCCGCGGCGAGCCGCTCACGCCGTGCCCGATGGAGGTATCGGGGCACACGGCCCGGCGCGCGGCGATGGTTGGTGCGACGGCGGTATGCGGCGTGCTTTGGGCTGTGGTTGTGGTATCAGCGGCGTTTTTGGTGTCTGGCGCCCATGTGACGCTCATCGTGGGACCGCTTATGTGGTCCGGGAAGCTGCCAGCCATTATCGCCGCGCTGGCGTTGGCGCTGCCGGGCATGGTGGGCATTGCCGCCGGAGCCTTGGCGCGCAATCGCCGCGCGGGGTTCCTGCAGGGCGTGTTGGCCCTTTCCGCCTGCGAGGTCCCGGCTCTGGCTGCACTCGCATGTACCGTGTTTTCCCAGCATGCCGTGGCGGGTGGCCTGGTGGCCGCCATAATTGCAACCTATGCGCTCACGTGGTTTTTGCTGGCGATGGGGTTTGCCTTTGAGCTTCCCGTCGTGTCAGCGCGACGTGTGAAAATTCCCATGGCGACGCCGCTTGCCGGCGGAGCCGCGGCTGCCCGCGCCTTTGGCGGGCCGGCCGAAGTATCCGACACTATCTCTGCGACCAAGGAGGGCTAAGCCATGGCTTCTCAAGCCGAGCTCACCCCGTGCGGGGCAATGTTTGACATCTTTAAGCGCGCAGCGCACCTGAGCCATATCGAACTGTGCGGCCTGGTGCTCTCGAGCCGCCCGCTCGCCGACGGCCGCAGCCCGCAGAGCCGAGCCGCCGATCGCTCTTGGGTTTCCCGCTTTATCGTTCGCGCGCCGGTCGGCACGCTTCAGCAGCGCTACTTTGCCGAATACGGTACCTCGGCTGCGCGTATTATGTCGCAACTGGCCCTGCGCCAGCGCAATCCCATGGACTCCACGGCTGTGATCAATATGGTGTGCGGTTCTGCAGGTGAACCGATGGTACGCGCGCTCGAAGAGTGCCACCAGGACACGAATCTCTATCGCAACGCGCTCGATCGCCTGTCCCAGGCGGCGGAACTCATGCCCGCCGAGCGCGCCGAGGCCGTGCTGGTGCTGTTTGTCGCCGTCGGTTGTTCGGCGGATGTGCGGTCCTCGGTGAACTATGCCATCGACTACGCGCACGCGACCTGTGGCGGAGGCACCTCCACGCCGCGTTCGCTTGGCATGTCGCTGACCGCGGGCGAACGCGAACCCGCCCCGGCGCACCCCTTGGGCTTGCTGCGCGTGCAAAACAGTTTTGTCGTGAGCGCCCCGCGCTGGATTCAGCCGAGTGAGCAGGGTGTTGAGATTGGCGCGCTGGCCACTGGTGAGGGCGATATTACCGACGTCGGCGACGATGTCTCGGCCCGCCATGCCCATATCTGGTGCGATGCTCAAAATATCTGGCACGTCGAGGACTTGTCGTCCACCAACGGAACCGTGGTGGTAAACGGGGCCACGCGCGTCTGCATTCAGGTCGAGCCCGGCCGTTCCGCCCAACTCAATCCCGGCGACGAGCTCAAGCTCGGCGAATCCACTACCTACGCCATCCTCTTCGGTGCTCTCTAGCCAGTCCCGCCAAATGGTCCCTCCGTCCCCAAGGGATCATTTTGCTCCCGGCAGTCACCCGAGGTAAACCTTTACCGCCCGCCTATATTTGCCGAAATTACACTTGACGGCGGGGTACAATAAACCCGCATGCGGATTTCCGTTGCGGGCGCTTCCCATCGCCGGGGCGTGCCCGGGAGCATCCGGCATGCGGCCTTTGCGGCGCTCGGTCATGTGCAAGACGGGCGGTCGGGTCTGTGGGGCGCATCAGTTGCCCCTCGCCTCGGCATGTCTTCTCTCCACGCCACGTACCTGCTGCTGAGCCTGCCTGCCAGATGATTGGAAGCAACAGCGTAAATCCCATCACGCCAACATCCCGGCGATCGCCGGGGCCTGTATACCTATATGAGAGGAGAGGGGTATATGGCGCGTAAGTTTAAGTCTATGGACGGCAACGAGGCGGCCGCATATGTTTCGTATGCGTACACCGAGGTAGCGGGAATCTATCCCATTACGCCGTCCAGCCCGATGGCCGACCATGTCGACCAGTGGGCGGCCCAGGGTCGCAAGAACATCTTCGGCACCCCGGTCAAGGTCGTCGAGATGGAGTCCGAGGCAGGTGCAGCCGGTACCGTTCACGGTTCGTTGGGCGCCGGTGCTCTGACCACCACCTACACGGCTTCTCAGGGTCTGCTCCTGATGATCCCGAACATGTACAAGATCGCGGGCGAGCAGCTCCCGGGCGTCTTCCACGTCTCCGCGCGTTGTGTCGCTTCCCACGCCCTGAACATTTTTGGCGATCACTCCGACGTCATGGCCTGTCGTCAGACCGGCTTCGCCATGCTCGCCGAGGGCAACGTCCAGGAGGTCATGGACCTCTCGCCGGTGGCTCACCTTGCCGCCATCGAGGGTAAGACCCCGTTCCTTAACTTCTTCGACGGCTTCCGCACCAGCCACGAGATCCAGAAGGTCGCCATGTGGGACTACAAGGATCTGGCCGAGATGTGCGACATGGACGCCGTCCAGGCTTTCCGCGACCACGCGCTCAACCCTGAGCACCCGCACACCCGCGGCAGCCACGAGAACGGCGATATCTTCTTCCAGAACCGTGAGGCCTGCAACAAGGTCTACGACGAGCTTCCCGCCGTCGTCGAGGGCTACATGAAGAAGATCAACGAGAAGCTCGGCACCGATTACGGTCTGTTCAACTACTACGGCGCTCCCGATGCCGACCGCGTCGTCGTGTGCATGGGCTCCTTCTGCGACGTGCTCGAGGAAGTCATCGACTACCTCAACGCTCACGGCGAGAAGGTCGGCCTGGTCAAGGTTCGTCTGTTCCGTCCGTTCTCCATCAAGCACTTCGTCGACGTTCTCCCCGAGACCGTCCAGAAGATCGCCGTCATGGACCGTACCAAGGAGCCGGGTTCCATCGGCGAGCCGCTCTACCAGGACGTCGTCTCCGCTCTCTACGAGGCCGGCAAGACGGGCATCAAGGTCGTCGGCGGCCGTTATGGCCTGGGCAGCAAGGACACGCCTCCCGCGTCCGCGTTCGCTGTCTTCGAGGAGCTCAAGAAGGACGAGCCCAAGCGCGAGTTCACCATCGGCATTGTCGATGACGTGACCAACCTGAGCCTGCCCGAGGCCGAGGATGCGCCCAACACCGCAGCCCCCGGCACCATCGAGTGCAAGTTCTGGGGTCTGGGTGGCGACGGTACCGTCGGCGCCAACAAGAACTCGATCAAGATCATCGGCGACCACACCGACAAGTACGTCCAGGCCTACTTCCAGTACGACTCCAAGAAGACCGGCGGCGTCACCGTCTCGCACCTGCGCTTTGGTGATTCCCCGATCCGTTCGCCGTACTACGTGACCAAGGCCGACTTTGTCGCTTGCCACAACCCCAGCTACATCGTTAAGGGCTTCAAGATGGTCCGCGACGTCAAGCCGGGCGGCACCTTCCTGGTCAACTGCCAGTGGAGCGACGAGGAGTTCGCCGAGCACATGCCCGCCGTGGCCAAGCGCTACATCGCGAACAACAACGTCAACGTCTACCTGATCGACGCTATCGACCTGGCCGCTAAGGTCGGCATGGGCAAGCGCACCAACACGGTGCTCCAGTCTGCCTTCTTCGCGCTGGCTAAGGTCCTGCCCGCCGAGGACGCCCTGCAGTACATGAAGGACGCGGCTACCAAGTCCTACATGAAGAAGGGCCAGGCCATCGTCGACGCCAACCACAAGGCTATCGATGCCGGCGCTACCGCCTTCCGTAAGTTCGAGGTTCCGGCCGACTGGGCAACTGCCGAGGATGCCGCCCCCGTCGAGCTCTCCGAGGAGACCAAGTCCGCCATCGCCCAGCAGGTCAAGAACCTGCTCGAGCCCATCGATCGCATGGATGGCGACAGCCTGCCCGTTTCCGCCTTTGTCGATTGCGCCGACGGCCAGTTTGAGCTGGGCGCCTCCGCATACGAGAAGCGCGGCGTCGCCGTGGTCGTTCCTCACTGGGACGAGACCAAGTGCATCCAGTGCAACCAGTGCGCCTATGTGTGCCCGCATGCCACCATCCGTCCGTTCGCGATGACCGAGGACGAGGCTGCCGCCGCGCCCGAGGCTACCCGCACGCTCGACGCCATGGGCCCCAAGGCCAAGGGCATGAAGTTCACCATGGCCGTGTCCCCGCTCGACTGCATGGGTTGCACCAACTGCGTCAAGGTCTGCCCCAAGGGTGCCCTCGAGATGGTTCCCACCGAGCAGGAGATGGACCAGCAGCCCGTTTGGGACTACATGGTCGAGAACGTCTCCGAGAAGAAGGAGCTCATCGCGGCCAACGTCAAGGGCAGCCAGTTTAAGCAGCCCTACCTGGAGTTCTCTGGCTCCTGCGCCGGCTGCGCCGAGACCGCCTATGCACGTCTGGTGACCCAGGTCGCCGGCGACCGCATGTTCATCTCCAACGCTACCGGCTGCTCCTCCATTTGGGGCAACCCCGCTGCCACCGCTCCTTACTGCAAGGACAAGGACGGTCACGGCCCGGCGTGGAACAACTCCCTGTTCGAGGACAATGCCGAGCATGGTTTGGGCATGGCCGTTGGCTATGAGGCCGTTCAGAAGAAGCTGATCGCCGCTACGCAGGAGATCATCGCTGCCGATGGTCCGTCCGACGAGCTCAAGGCTGCCGGCCAGGCTTGGATCGACTCTGTCAACGACGCCGAGGCCTCCAAGACCGCTGCCGCTGCCTACGTTGCCGAGCTCGAGAAGTGCGGCTGCGAGGCTTCCAAGGCAATCCTCGCCGACAAGGCTTACCTCACCAAGAAGTCCTTCTGGATCTTCGGTGGCGACGGTTGGGCCTACGACATCGGCTTCGGTGGCCTGGACCACGTCCTGGCTTCCGGCCACAATGTCAACGTCTTTGTCTTCGACACCGAGGTCTACTCCAACACCGGTGGTCAGGCCTCCAAGGCTTCGAACCTGGGCCAGGTCGCTCAGTTCGCCGCTGCCGGTAAGGTGACCAAGAAGAAGTCTCTGGCCGAGATCGCCATGAGCTATGGCTACGTCTACGTGGCACAGGTCGCCATGGGCGCCAACCCGGCTCAGACCCTCAAGGCCATCCACGAGGCCGAGGCCTACGACGGCCCGTCCCTCATCATCGGCTACAGCCCCTGCGAGATGCACTCCATCAAGAAGGGCGGCATGCAGAACTGCCAGGCCGAGATGAAGAAGGCTGTCGAGTGCGGTTACTGGAACCTCTTCCGCTTCAACCCCGAGGCTGCTGCCGGCAAGAAGTTCTCGCTCGATTCCAAGGAGCCCGCGGGCGGTTATCAGGAGTTCCTGATGAACGAGGCCCGTTACGCTTCGCTGACGCGTTCCTTCCCCGAGCGCGCCGAGGAGCTCTTCAAGGAGAACGAGCAGGCCGCCATGGACCGCTACCAGCACCTGCTGAAGCTCAAGACGGTGTACAACGAGGCCTAAGTCTCCCACCGCAGGATCTGAGGGCTGACCTTCGCGGACGTCCTCGGACATGAAGGAACCCCCGCTGCGCACTACGTGCGGCGGGGGTTCCTTCGTCCTGCGGAATGTCCGCGAAGGTCAGCCCTCAGATCCTGCTACGACTACGTCCTCGGATTGTGGGGCTGCATGAGGGACGTGGTTGTGGGGGCCTTTTGTCCCCGTCGCTGTTTCGCGGCTTTGGGCATAGAGGGGGATTTGGTTGCGGACCCAGATGGCCTAGAGGGATATGGGTGCAAACGAGAAATCGTTGTTGAGGTCGTCGTTTTCCATAAACTCATCGAGGCAGAATGTCATATAGATTGGAACGTACAGGACTTTGCCCTCTTTACTGAGGTTCTCGTGGCTTAGCACAACGGCCTCGGGGATTTTGTACTCGCTCACGCTCATCAGACGGTCGAGGGCCGCATGGGCTCGAACCTTCTTGCCCGATTTGACCTCGATTGGGACAACGTGCCCGCGGGTGCCTTCGATTACAAAGTCAACTTCGCCGACCTCGCGTGTCTGGTAGTACCATGCATCAGTTCCAAGGGCGACAAGCTCCTGCGCGACCACGTTCTCATAGAGACCGCCGAGGTTGGGGGTTTTCATATCAAGGTAGACAGCGCGTGCCGTGCTGCCGGGATACCGTGATGCGAGCATGCCTGTATCAGACTCGTATAGTTTAAAGGCGGTCGCCTTCTCTGTCCTCTTAAGAGGACTCCGGGCCTCCGTCACCTGGGCGACCATCAAACCGACGCCCGCGTTCACCAGCCATAGGAAATCCTGCTCGTATTTTTGAAGGCGAGCCCCCTCGCCCAGGGATGAAACAACAAAGCGATGGGACTCCGCCTCAAGCTGAACGGGAATTTGTTCGAAAATCGCGCGAACGTTAAACGCTCGAGTCGATGCATATTTAGAGATATCGCTTTTGTACTGATCGACCAGCTGAATTTGAAGCTCACGCGTCCTCACGAGTGAATAACCCGAATCGATATAGTTCTGTACGACCTCCGGCATGCCGCCGCAAACGATATAAGCTCTAAAGTTTTTGAGCATCGCCTCATGAATATAGTTTTCGACGGGACGCCTCTCGACAAGGCAGCTGCGGATGTCTGCAAGCACATTCTCGCTGATGCTGTTTGCCCAACAAAACTCTTCAAAATCCATTGGCCGCATAACAATGTGCTCGACATACCCCACCGGGAAAGAAGAGATCCCCTTAAACTCAGTCCCAAGCATAGACCCCGAGAAGACATAGCTAAAGCGCCCGTCCTCGACCAGCGCCTTCATGAGCGTGACGATCTGCGGATACTCCTGTATTTCATCGACAAAGATAAGCGTATCTCCCTCAACAAGCGGTGCATCCGCAAGAAGGGCCACGCGGTTGATAAAGTCAACGGCGTTCTTAGCGCCAATGAGCACATCTCTTGCCTCGGTATCGAGCAGCAAATTGGCCTCAAAATACGACGCGTAGTTGTCTTTACCAAACGCGCGAATCGCATAGCTCTTGCCAATTTGACGCGCACCGGTAACAAGCAATGCCTTATGAGAGTTATTTTTCCAGTTCAAAAGCCTATTAGTGACCTTACGGCGTAGCATTAAAACCCCCAAATGACAAAAATTGGCAAATAGATTTGCCCTAATCATACAAAAATTGGCAGATAGATTTGGCTCTAATCATACAAAAATTGGCAGATAGCAAAGATTCGCTTAGGTCTCAAAGTCATCGAGTCGGCGCGGTGCCATGCGAAAACGCTGGGGACGCCGTTAGCGTTCTCGGCTGCTTGAGTGGGCAGGAGCGAAAGGGCATCAGCGGCGTTCATGCAATACCCGACGGTAAAGTTCCATACTGCAAACTCACAGTCGCTTGCCGCGGGATGAAGCGCGTTCGGCTATCCCTTTTGTTGGATGAAAAGCCCCGTGTTATTGCAGGGGTGCATACTTGTCTTGCAAGTGCATAGAATCTCGTATAGTGCGAGTAAATAATTGCAGTGTCCGTTATGTGTTTAGCAAAGATATAGTTTGCATAATCCAGCCTAATCTCTGCTCTAATTAAATAAAGTCGCACGTAGATGACGTAAACATGTGTGAGCTGGGCTTCTTTACGCTGAGCGGGTAAAAACGACCGTTCACCGTTAAACTATTTTCAAAATGAATAAAATGAGCGATAAAGAGAATATAAACCTTAATAAACTCGCGTATTGCACGGACGCGGGTTATTAATGGGTTGTAGGCCTTTTACAGAAAGGATTCCAGCAATGTCTAAGCCTCTTGGCAAGCCCGATCGTATTGTCGTCGCCCTCGGCGGCAACGCCCTCGGCAACAACCCCGTCGAGCAGATCCAGGCCGTGAGCAACACCGCCCACGCTCTCCTTGGTCTTATCGAGCAGGGTAACGAGATCATCATCACCCACGGCAACGGCCCGCAGGTCGGCATGATCCAGAACGCCTTCGCCGCTGCCCACGACGCCATCGGCACCCCCGAGATGCCGCTGCCCGAGTGCGGCGCCATGTCCCAGGGCTACATTGGCTATCACCTGCAGCAGGGCATCGGCCGCGAGATGCACAAGCGCTATAAGCGTTGGCACGCCGCCACCGTCGTCACCCAGATCGAGTGCGACCCGGACGATCCCGCGTTCAAGAACCCGACCAAGCCGATCGGTCCCTTCTACACCGAGGAGCAGGCCAAGGAGTTCATGGCCGAGGATCCTTCCAAGGTCTTCGTCGAGGATTCCGGCCGCGGCTGGCGTCGCGTTGTCGCTTCCCCTGATCCCAAGAAGATCGTCGAGGCTGACTCCATCCTCAACCTGCTCGACAACGAGTTCATCGTCATCGCCTGCGGTGGCGGCGGCATCCCCGTCGTCCGCGACTACGAGAACAAGGGCTGCTACAAGGGCGTTCCCGCCGTTATCGACAAGGACCTGGGCGGCGAGCTGCTGGCCGAGGACTGCGACGCCGACGTTCTGTTCCTGCTGACCGCCGTTGAGCATGTCGCCATCAACTTTGGCAAGCCCAACCAGGAGGAGCTCGAGGACATCACCGCCGACGAGGCCGAGCGCCTGGCCGACGAGGGTCAGTTCGGCAAGGGCTCCATGGAGCCCAAGGTCCGCGCCGCCATCAAGTTCGCCCGCTCCCGCAAGGGCCGCACCTGCATCATCGGCGCCCTGGACAAGGCCGCCGAGACCATGGCCGGTCTCTCCGGTACCCGCATCCACGAGTAGTCTCTACTCTGTTGCCTCTCTCGTGGGCGCCAGACAAGACGTCCACAAACTAGCCTCTCTTCATGAGCCCCGCAGTCCGCTCCGGCTGCGGGGCTTTTGCTATCGGTAGTCATTGGGGGCAGACTTAAATGAGTAGCACCAATCAACTGCGGAAAGTGCATCCCACAATGAGCGTCCAAAATGGGGCACAGTTTCCCCGGGGCCCTCAACCGGAAAATACATCCCGGAATTTGCCCGAAAAATGGCCCCCAGTTTCCCAAACGGGCCGCTAACGGAAAGCGCATCCCGCTATCGAACTTCAAAGCGGGATGCGCCTTCCGTGCCGGCAGTTCCGGGCAGTCTGGGGCCACTCATTTAAGTCAGTCCCCAATGAGTGCCCAATGACTAGTAGTAGGCCCACATGGCTTCGATTTCGTTGAGGACCTCTACGACGCCCCAGCGGCGGGCGCTGCGGCTGGCCGAGTTGGGGTCGTAGACGCCAATCTGGTTGGCATCGTCGATGCCGTAGAGCACGATGTAGTGGCCTACGTTGGTAAACGTACCGGGGCGCACTGCGGCGATGACGGGCGCACCCGAGCGAAGTGCTTGGGTAATCGATTCGCGATCGTTATAGAGCTGTGTTCCGTTGAGCCCCAGCTGCCACGCACCGCCTGTCATAAACGACCACTCGGTGGCACCAGTGGGGGCGTAGTTGCCGGCTTCGGCCAGCGCGCATATATCGACCGGCGTCTTATCGGTATGGCCGGTCTTAAAGATATAGACCATGGTGAGGCAGGTAGGACCGCAAGCGTTTTCGCGAATAGTGCCACCGGCATAGGGCAGCTCCGACCATGCGGGGTCAATTTGGTAGATGTGGGGCATGGTGCCGGCGCTCCACTGCGAACGCGGGGTCGAAAAAGCAAACGAGTAACCGGGCACGACGGGAGCTTTAAGCAGCTTGTCCTCGGCAGTGGGCTCAAGACCGGCTGATCCGTGGGAGATACAAGATCCCAAAAACACAAAGACGAGGCAGGCGGCGATGGAGCAAAGCGCAAGGCGTAGGCGGCGGGCCGGAAGCGCGTGGCTTGTGGTGTGCGACGCGGGGTGAGGGGCGGAATTGCCGCGATCGCGTTGAGGTCGCGAAAAGGAGCGCTTGACGTAGTAGTCGGTCTTATGTCGATCGTAGCGGCGTGGCTGCGATGTGTCGGTCTGGCGTTGGCGTGTGCTCGTACTCACGCGGTCTGACTGCTGCACGGTACGGCTTTGTTGCCACGAAGAAGCCCCGAGTTGCTCTTGGGGGCGCTGCGGGTTGTCGTTGTCGGAGGTGCTTCTGGGTGTTGGCATGGTGCGGCCGGCAAGGCGCACGCTTTGTGGCCGTTGGTCGCCGTCATTGTATCCGTATGCCATTCGAATCACCTTGCCTCATGTGTAACTTGTCTATCCTACATAAAATGATGCACGACACATGGGTATGTGCGCCAAAAGCCTGACAAATGGTATGAACGTTACCGCGCCGCGCGCCAAGCGTCACGGCAACAGGTATTCAAAAGCAGACAAGATGAAAGCGTCCAAGACGAATGACGTCTCCCGCCGTTCGTCCCAAAAACGGTGCCGCTCGTTTTGCAGTTCTGCCTTCGGTCGAGCTGCGAGCGGCGCTGCTGCGCCAAGGCCGTATCTTAAAGCCATGGAATAAAAGCGCGCGGCAAAACGGACCGCGCAAGGGGTGACGCCAAGGGCGTCAAATAGGAAAGGAGGGGAACAATGGCGGACAAGAACGCAGAAGTTGCAGTCGAGGATAACGGCGGCATGAAGAAAACGCTTTCGCTCTGGAACTTCTTCACCATCGGTTTCGGTGCCATCATCGGTACCGGTTGGGTTCTGCAGGTCGGCGACTGGATGGTCGTGGGCGGCGGTCCCGTTCCCGCTATGATCGCATTCCTCTTGGGTGCAATCTTCCTCGTGCCCGTCGGAGCTGTTTTCGGTGAGCTCACGGCTGCTATCCCCATCTCGGGCGGCATCGTCGAGTATGTCGATCGTAGCTTTGGCCGTACGCTGAGCTACATCACCGGATGGCTTTTGGCCCTGGGTAACGGCATCCTGTGCCCGTGGGAGGCCATCGCCATTTCGACCCTCGTGTCCGAGATGTTCGGCAGCCTGCCCGGCCTTGAGTGGCTGCGCGCCGTCAAGCTCTACACCATCCTGGGGGCCGACGTTTACCTGTTCCCGACGCTGATCGCGCTCGGCTTTGCAGTCTATGTCATCTTCCTCAACTTCCGCGGTGCCAGCTCGGCCGCCAAGCTCCAGGCCTTCCTGACCAAGGCTCTGCTCTGCGGCATGCTGCTCGCCATGGGTGTCTCGCTGTTCACCGGTTCGCCGGAACACGCCATGCCCGTGTTCTCCCAGGTCACCGGTGCTGGCGGCGGCAAGCCCGCTACCGAGGGCACCAGCCTGTTTGCCGGCATCGTGTCGGTCCTGGTTTTGACCCCGTTCTTCTACGCCGGCTTCGATACCATTCCTCAGCAGGCTGAGGAAGCAGCCGAGGGCCTCAACTGGAACAAGTTCGGCAAGATCATCTCCCTGGCCCTGCTGGCCGCCGGCGGCTTCTACATGGTCTGCATCTACTCGTTCGGCACCATCCTCGACTGGCATGAGTTTGTTAAGAGCCCGGTTCCCGCGCTTGCCTGCCTCAAGGGCATCAACATGCTCCTGTACCTGGCCATGCTCGTCATCGCCACGCTTGGACCCATGGGCCCGATGAACTCCTTCTACGGCGCCACGAGCCGCATCATGCTCGCCATGGGCCGCAAGGGCCAGCTGCCCGAGAAGTTCGCCGAGGTCGATCCCAAGTCCGGCGCTCCAAAGCTCGCCTGCGTCGTTCTGGGCGTCATCACCGTCGTCGGTCCGTTCCTGGGCAAGAACATGCTCATCCCTCTGACCAACGTGTCCGCTCTCGCCTTCATCTTCTCCTGCGGCATGGTCGCCCTCGCTTGCCTGCGTATGCGCTTCACCGAGCCCGACCTGCCTCGTCCCTACGAGGTGCCCGGCGGCAAGTTTGGCATCAGCCTCGCTATCGTTGCCTGCGGCACCATCATTGGCCTGCTCGTGATCCCGTTCTCTCCCGCCTCCCTCAACATGGTGGAGTGGAGCATCGTGATCGGCTGGCTGGCTGTTGGCCTGGCCCTCATGGCCTTCACCAATTCCCGCAAAAAATAACGCCTAGCCGGGGCGGATCGGGTGCGCGGAACCCTCTCTTCCGCGCACCGAACCCGGCACCACTTGGGTAGTTTTGTGAGGCCTTAACCCAACGCGGCCTCGCCCACTATATGGATCCATAAGGAGGAACCATGTCCACTAAGTATGCAATCGTTGGCGGCAAGCTCATCGACGGTACCGGTGCCGAGCCGGTCGAGAACTCCCTCGTTCTCGTCGACGACAATGGCAAGATCGAGTACGCCGGTGTCATGCAGGACCTTCCCGAGGGCGTTGAGGTCATCGACGCCGCCGGCAAGACCGTCCTTCCCGGCCTGATCGACACCCACCTGCACTTTTCGGGCAACCTGACCGACGATGACACCGACTGGGTCATGCAGCCGCTCCTCGAGAAGCAGGCCGTCGCCGTCAAGCAGGCCTACGACTGCCTCACCCACGGTCTCACCACCGTCTGCGAGATCGGCCGCTTTGGTATCCAGATCCGCGACTGCATCGACAAGGGCGTCTTCAAGGGCCCGCGCGTTCTGGCCACCGGCCTCGGCTTCTGCCGCGTTGCCGGCCACGGCGACTCCCACCACTGCAGCCAAGAGCTCAACAAGGAATCGCACCCCTGGGGCGACCAGGTCGACGGTCCTTGGGATCTGCGTAAGGCCGTCCGTCGTCGCCTGCGCGAGAACCCCGATGCCATCAAGATCTGGGCTACCGGTGGCGGCATCTGGCGCTGGGACTCCGGCCGCGACCAGCACTACTGCTCCGAGGAAATCCAGGCTGTGATCGAAGAGGCCAAGTTGGTCGGCATCCCCGTGTGGAGCCACTGCTACAACAACCACGCCGCTGCCTACGATTCCGTTCGCTTTGGCTGCGAGCAGTTGATTCACGGCTTCGATATCGATGAGCGCACCATGGACCTCATGGCCGAGCAGGGCACCTTCTTCACCCCGACGATCGCCTTCCTGCCCACTTGGTACGCCACCTATCCGCCCGTCTACGTCCCCGAGCTGCACGACAAGTACGAGGGCACCCTGGTCGAGAAGGAGCTGCAGCGCAACTACGACTGCCTGCGCGAGGCCAAGAAGCGCGGCGTCGTCATGACGATCGGCTCCGACTCCTTCTCCTTCGTCACCCCGTACGGCACCTGCTCTATCGAGGAGATGTACGAGTTCGTCGACAAGATCGGCTTCACCCCGGTCGAGACCATCACCTGTGCCACCCTCAACGGTGCCAAGATGTGCCACATCGAGGACGAGACCGGTTCCATCGAGGCCGGCAAGTGCGCCGACCTGCTGGTCGTCAACGGTGACGTCGCCGCCGACATCCACGTGCTCAACACCGACAACATGGACGTCATCATGAAGGACGGCTGGATTGTCGAGGCTGGCACCTTCGGCGAGGCAAACAAGTACAGCGCCTAAGCTACCGTTCATCGATGGCTTGATGTAAAACACAGTATTTGATTGCATAATGCAATGGAGAGGGTCGCTTGCGGCCCTCTTTATTGCTATGGGGTGCGTCAGTAAGAAGGAGATGACGGTGGATCTCAATAGGCTGATTCTGGGCAAGAGCTACAACTCTACCAAGGTCTTTCGTACCGCTCAGCATGTGGTTCAAGCCATCTTGCTCGGTATTGTCGTTCCGCTGCTTATCCTGCTGCTCATCTGGGATCTAACCGATAATCCCAATCCCGTTCCGGCCGTTGTCGTCATTGCCGGCTTGGTCATGCTGTGCTTCTTCTTCTCATACGTCTTTGTCGTTCCCGACGACCTCACATCGAGCGCTACCGACCGCACACTCGCCATCGCGTCGAAAATATTCGCCTACACGTCGCGCGGCCTTACGCCCGAAGCTGCCCTGGGCGCCTCTAAGATCATCCTGTCCGAAACTATCGCCTCTGCCATCTGCTTTACCGACGGCAAGCAGGTGTTGGCAAGCTGGGGCGAGGACTCGGCAAAATGCCCCGCGGGCACCCCGGTGGCGCTGCGGACCACGCTCAATGTGATCAACAGCGGTGAGCAAAGCGTGTTCTCGCGCGATGCCTCGAC
This sequence comes from uncultured Collinsella sp., assembly GCA_902388345.1. Lineage (GTDB taxonomy): Bacteria > Actinomycetota > Coriobacteriia > Coriobacteriales > Coriobacteriaceae > Collinsella. The sequence goes on along the minus strand of CABMOY010000022.1, from coordinate 8,350 downwards.
CGAGACGGGTGGCTACTTTCCGCGCCTGCGCGCCGGTATTGTCGCACCGCTTACCGTGCGCGGGCATTGCGTGGGCACGCTCGAGCTGTATTATCCCCGTCTGAGCAGCATCGATATGCGCCAGACGGCGCTTGCCTCGGGCTTTGCCGACCTCATTTCCACGCAGCTTGCAAGCTTTGAGCTCGAGCGCCAGGACGAGCTTACGGCCCGCGTGGAGCTGCGCGCCTTGCAATCGCAGGTCGATCCTCATTTTCTATTCAATACCATCAGCACCATCGTGTCGCTCGTACGTACCGAGCCGGACAAGGCCAGGTCGCTGCTGATCGACTTTTCCAATTACTACCGTCAGACGCTTTCTGATTCCGATACCCTCACAACGCTCGAGCACGAGGTGGAACAGGGCACTCGCTATATCAATCTTATGCAGGCTCGTTATGGCGACGGCCGTCTGCGTGTCTCGGTCGATATCGACTTTGAGGTGCGCGATTGCATGGTGCCGCCGTTTATCTTGCAGCCGTTGCTCGAAAACTGCATCAAGCACGCGCAGCGCGAGACCGAGCCGCTTTCTATTCATGTTAGGGCTTTCGAGACCGATGACGGTTTGGAGATCATCGTCGAGGACGACGGCATCGGTATGAGCGAAGAGGTCTGTGCACATCTGTTTGAGCAGCATCGCCTGGAGGAGCCCGAGAGCATTACCGCCGACGGCTCCGTCAAGCGAGGTTGCGGCCTGGCGCTCTTCAACGTGCTTCAGCGCATCCATTTCTTTTACGGAGAAGATTCCGGCATGCGCGTGAAGTCCCAGGAGGGCGTGGGAACGCAGGTCATCGTCGAGCTGAACGGCGAGCCGCATGAGCCCGCGCCGTTGACGGCGTAGCACGCGGTTGGATTGAGAGAAAAAGAGGGGAAGCACATATGTCCGAAGGCTGGAACATCTTGGTGGTTGATGACGAACCTCCCATTAGGGCTGAGCTACGCTATCTGTTGGAAAAGGATACGCGTGTGGGCCAGATTGCCGAGGCGGGTAATGTCACCGAAGCCGTAGAGTCGATTCTGTCGAACAAGCCCGACGTGCTGTTTTTAGACATTACCATGCCCGGTCGCTCGGGAATTGAGCTTGCCGAGACGCTGCAGAACCTAAAGACGCCGCCGGTGGTTGTGTTTGTGACGGCGTTTGCCGAGTATGCGGCTGATGCGTATAACCTCGATGCCGTCGATTATGTCGTCAAGCCGGTCGAGGACGCACGCCTGTCAAAGGCACTCGACAAGATCGAGGCGGCCTTGGGTGTCCGTCGTGTTATCCACGCTCCGCGCCAGCCTTTGCGTTTGACGGTGGACCGCGGGGGCAAAAAGGTGTTCATTCCCGCCGCAGACGTCTGCTACTTTGAGGCGCGCGCCGATTTTTGCAACGCCATCTGCGCCGAGGGAACGTATCTAATCAATGAGTCGATCTCTTCGCTCGAGCGTCGCTTGGACTCCGAGGGCTTTATTCGCGTTCATCGCAGCTACCTGGTCAATTTGGAAGACGTGCACAATGTTGAGATTGGCTCCACGGGGTTGATGGAGCTCAGGCTCGACCGCGTGAACTCGACGGTGCCCGTGTCCCGCCGTCGCGCTGCCGAGGTTAAAGCACGCTTGGGGCTTGCGTAGACGGTCTGCGTGCCGTCGTTTGCCATCGCAGGTTTGGCATGGGCGCGCGGTGGGCATAATGGGTGGCATCGAATGAAATCGAAAGGATCATTATGCCCGCGCTTATCACCCATCATCTGTTTGGCGAGGAAAGCATCGACCGTCTTCCGCAGGGCGTCATCACGTCCGATGAAGAGCGCATTGCCTTTATCTTGGGCAACCAAGGCCCCGACCCGTTTTTCTTTCACATTCTGACACCGCGTGTTTCCGACTGCACGCTGCTGGCGCAGGTCATGCATCGGTCGCGCATGTCTCGCCAGTTCGCGTGCCTGCGCGACGGCGTGTCGCATCTGCTGCCGCGCGACGCCAGCTTGGGTCGCGCCTTTGCGCTGGGCCTGCTGTCTCATTACGTGCTCGACCGCAACGCCCATCCCTTTGTCTATGAGCAGCAGTTTGGCATCGTGGAGTCCGATTCAGAGCTTGAGGATTCGAGCAGTCAGGTCCATGCCGTGATCGAGAGCGACCTGGATGTACTGATGCTGCAGCTTAAACGCGATGGCGCTACGGTCGACGATTACCCGCCGGCGGGCGAGATCGTCACCACCGATCGCATCAATCGCGTGGCCGGCGTGCTGATGAGCTATGTTGCCGGACGCGTATACGGCATTGACATTCCGGCGGGGGAGTACGGTGCTGCCGTTGCCAATATGCAGCGACTTTACCGCGCGATTGAGCCGGCCGGCTCCGCAAAGACGCGCGCGATCTCGCTGGTTGAGGGCTTGGTGCACGACTACTCGCTGCTCGACGGCCTTGCCCATCGCGTGACGACGGAGCTGCCCGAGCGCACCGGTAACCTGGGCCATCTGACATGGAAGAACCCCTTTACCGACGAGGTCTCGAACGAGAGTTTCCCCGAGGTCTTTGATCGCGCGCTGGTCGATTACGAGTGCACGGTCGCACGTTTTATCGAGACCGGTGACATGGATGCCGTGACCAGTCACGTCAACTACAGCGGTCGCGTGCTCAATGCCGATGAGGAGTTCGACCGCGAGGAATAGGGCCCGTGCGTGTCCCTTTGCCGAATCCTTACCGGTGCTTCTGGACAATTGGGGTACGATGAACTAACTGCATATCGGGCAAATACGAAGGGTCCCTGTCCATGAAATACACCAAGCTCGAGCGTAACTGGGTTATGTATGATGTGGGCAATTCGGCCCTCGTGCTGCTCAATACCTCGGTGGTGCCCATTTACTTTAACGCCATCAATACCGGCGCTTCCTCGGCCGACCTGGTGGTCGCCTGGGGCAATGCGCAGACGATCGCCTCGCTGGTCATTGCCATGCTCATGCCCATTCTGGGCGCGCTTGCCGACTACACCGGCAACAAGATCAAGTTCTTCTTGGGCTTCTTCCTCACGGGCCTGGTGCTTTGCCTGGCGCAGGCTATCCCAATGTCCGCCATGGCATTTTTGACCGTGTACGTGCTGTGCACCATCGGCCTTAACTCTTCTATGACGTTCTACGACGCCATGCTGCCCGACATTACCACCGACGAGCGCATGGACGCCGTGTCCAGCTCGGGCTATGCCTGGGGCTATATCGGTTCCACCGTGCCGTTCGTCATCTGCCTGGCGCTTATCATGGGTGGTCCCGCTCTTGGCGTCCCCACCATGCTGGCAACGCGTCTGTCGTTTATCATCACTGGTGCCTGGTGGCTCATCTTTACCCTGCCGCTCATTCGCACCTATAAGCAAAAGTACGGTCGCGAGCGCGGTCCCGAGGACACTATCGGCCACATCGTGGGCGGTGTGTTCTCCGAGGTCGGACACACCATGCGCGAGATTGCCCACAACAAGACCGTGCTGGTCTACATGATCGCGTTCTTCTTCTATATCGACGGTGTGCACACGGTCATTTCCATGGCCACCAGTTACGGATCGGCCTTGGGCATCGATTCGACGCAGCTGGTGCTTGCGCTGCTCGTTACGCAGTTCGTGGCCTTTCCGTCCGCCATCATCTACGGTAAGCTCGCCGGACGCGTGGGCACGCTCAACATGATTCTGGTGGCGGTCGCCGCCTACATGGGCATTGTGCTGTTCGCCGCGTTCTTCCTCAAGACCGCCTTTGAATTCTGGGTGCTTGCCATTATGGTCGGCCTGTTCCAGGGCGGCGTGCAGGCGCTCAGCCGTAGCTACTTTGGCCGCATTATCCCCAAGGAAAAGTCCAACGAGTACTACGGCTTCTTTGACATCTTTGGTCGTTATGCAAGCGTTATGGGCACCTTCCTGGTGTCGGTCGTCACCTCGCTGACCGGCAACCCGTCGCTGGGCGTCCTTTCCATTGGTGTGCTGCTGGTCGTTGGCTTTATGCTGCTGGTCCGCCTGTCCCGCATGACTCGGGCGGCAGAGCATGCCGCATAGGAGCGAGCGGCTATTGTGCCTGTCCACGGTACTCTTTTGGGGTTATCCGCAATAAACATTGCGACTTGCGAGCAATGATTTGCCCAAGTGGGTATGATGGAATCAGCTAGGTCGCGGGGCGTCGCCTGTGTTTGGCGGCGTCCCGTTTTTGTGTTGCAGGGAGGGTAAGGCATGAACGCCACAGTCGTGATTCCAACGTATTGGGCGGGCGATGACGCTTGCGCAAACGCCCCTGGCACCTATGATCATTCGACGCGACTCAACGCCGACAATCCCGAACTCGACCGCTGTCTGGCCTCGCTTGAGCAGGTACGTGACATCCCGCGCATCATCCTTTTGGTGGTCTGTCCCGTTTCTGCCACAGCCGATGTGTCGCTGCGCGTGCGCGAGATTGTCGATGCGCATCCCACGCTCAAGGTCACCGTTGTCACCAACACCCAGGCCTCGCGCATCGCAGACCGGGTTGCTCAGATCGCGCCCAAGGGTTCGGGCGAGTGCGTGAGCCTGCGAGGCTACGGTGCCATCCGCAACATGGGGCTAGCCTGTGCCGCTGTGCTGGGGCATGACGCGGTTATCTTTTTGGATGACGATGAGACTGTCATCGACGCCGACTTTATGAAGCGCGCGACCTATGCGTTGGGGCAGCAGACGCGTCAGGGCTTGCCGATCTTGGTCAAGAGCGGCTATTTCTACGATCGCGACGGCTCGCCGCTGGCTCCCACGGACAAGGCGGGCATCTGCCATCGTTGGTGGACCAAGCGCATCGAGTTCAACCGTTGGATGAAAAAGGCGCTCTCGGGCACCCGCATCTCGCGCTCCAACTACGTGTGCGGCGGCCTGATGGCCCTGCACGCCCGCGCCTTTACGCGTGTGGCCTTTGACCCGTTTATCACCCGCGGCGAGGACTTGGATTACCTCTTTAACATGCGCATGTTTGGCTACGACGTGTGGTTCGATAACGAGTGGACCGTGCGCCATCTGCCTCCGGAGTCCGAAAAGCGCTCACCGCGCTTTATGCAGGATGTATACCGTTGGTACTACGAACGGGCCAAGTTGACATTCGCCGCGCATCAAAAGGAGCTCATTCCCGTTACGGCGGCATCACTCATGCCCTACCCGGGCCCGTGGATTTCGCGCGAGCTCGACGACCGCGTGCGCAAGACCGCTATGGTCCGCAGCGTGTTTACCCGCGAGCATGAGGGCTACCTACGCATTTGGCGCCATGGTATCGGCGAGGCAAAGGCCTATGCGCGCCAAAACGCTGCAAGCTACCTGCGTTTCCAGAGCTTTTGGCCCAAGATCATGGACGGGCTTTGGCGTGACGCACAACTGATCAGTATCCTGGAGGGGGCCGAATGATCGACCGCCGCGCCCAGCGCGATAGTTCAATATCAATCTTTCGCATCATTGCCGTTGCCTGCGCCATTTGCGTTCTGGTGTACTTTATTTTTGCCTTGGTGACCGGTATCGAGCCGATCGCCACGGTGATTGCCTGCGCGCTGCTGTGCATCTTTCTGTGCATCTTTATCTTTTTGACGCTCAATCCCGATTCGGTGCGCTCCCAGTACACCGAGGAGACGCTCTCGGTGGCCTCGGCCATGCTCGAGGACATTAAGGGCGGTCTGACGCAGGAGTCGGCGCGTTTGGTGTGCCGGCGCATTTTGCCCGAGACGCGCGCCATGACGGTGGCCATCACCGACGAGGGCAACGTGCTTGCCTGCGCGGGAGAGTTTGAGGAAAAACTACTGCCAGATTCTCCCATCCACACGCTTGCCACACGCTACGTTATCGAACATGGCATCGTGCAGTCGTTCAACCGTATGGTGGATGTCGTGGGCTCGGACGGCTCGCACAACCAAGTTCCCGCCGGCATTATCGCCCCCATCAAGGTAGGCGATCGTACCGTCGGCACGCTCAAGTTCTACTACAAGACCCCGCGCGCCGTCGACCGTACCCAGTACGCGCTTGCCTCGGGCTTTGCCGAGATCTTGTCCACGCAGCTCGCCATCCACGAGCTCGAGGTGCAAAAGGAACTCACAGCGCGCGCCGAGGTGCGTGCGCTGCAGGCGCAGATTAACCCGCACTTCCTGTTCAACACGCTGAACACTATTGCATCGTTTACGCGCACCGACCCGCTGCGGGCCCGCGAACTGCTTCGTGAGTTCTCATCGTTCTATCGTGCCACACTCGACAACTCGGGATCGCTTATTCCGGTCTCGCGCGAGGTCGCACAGACCAAGCGCTACCTTACCTTTGAGAAGGCCCGCTTTGGCGAGGACCGCGTGCTTGCGACGTTCGATGTGTCCGAGGACGTGGAAGATACGCTGGTGCCGGCGTTCGTGATCCAGCCGATTGTCGAGAACGCCGTGCGTCATGGTATGGGCGATGACGGCGCCCTGAGGATCGACGTGACCGTTCACCAAGACGGCGAGGATGCAATCTTGATTGCCGTGGCCGATAATGGCGTGGGTATGGATGAGGGTACCGCCGCCAGACTGTTTGACGAGCGTTCTGCCCGTCCCGACGCCAGCTCTCCCCAGGGTGGCGGCGCCGGTGTGGCCATGCACAATATTTCGGAGCGCATCCATCGCTTTTATGGGCCGCACTCCTATACGCGTGTCGAATCGGCGCCGGGCAAGGGCACCAAAGTGCTTCTTCATCTTGATTTGTCAGAGAGCATCTTTGACATTCAAGAGTAGAATAAAAGGCTACGGGCTCAACGTTATGCGACGGATGCCCGGCGTAGTTAGTTGACGAAAGGTTTTATCCCTATGCTGCGTGCGATGATTGTGGATGATGAGGCGCCGGCTCGCTCGGAGCTTCGCTTCTTGCTCGAGCAAACGGGCAAGATCGGCACGATCACGGAGGCGTCGAGCGTCCGCTCCGCCATCGAGATGCTTATGGAAAGTCGCGTGGATGTCGTGTTTCTCGATATCTCGATGCCCGGTGCCTCGGGCCTGCAACTTGCCGAGGCGCTGCATAAGCTCAAAAATCCGCCGGCGATCGTGTTTGTGACTGCGTATAGCGACCATGCGGTCGAGGCATTCGACGTGGATGCTGTCGATTATCTGATGAAGCCGGTCGAGGAAGCTCGCTTGGATCGCGCGATCGAGAAGGTCATGCAACGCGCTAAGCCGGTTACGGACAGCAAGGTGACCATCGAGCGTATCCCGGTGGAAAAGGGCGGCCGCAAGGTGCTCATTCCCGTGGACGACATTCGCTTTATCATGGCCAAGGACGATTACTCCTGCATCTATACCGTCGATGATCGCTTTTTGTCGACGACCTCGCTGGCGCAGTTTGAGGCCAAGCTCTGCGATTTTGGCTTCTTCCGTGTTCACCGCCGCTATATCGTCAACTTGGCGTGCGTCACGGACGTTGAGACGGTGCCCTCGGGCGCCATCCAGCTGGGCATTACGGGCGTCGACGAACGCGTGCCGGTTTCGCGCCGCCGCGTCGTGCCGCTCAAGAAGGCCCTGAGTCTCTAGCACACTGGCCCCGCAGCCCTGTAGACCCATCGTCTGCGGAGCCGTGGGGCCTTTTTTGTATGTATCTGTCGAATCGTTTTTTGCGGAAGGGATCCCATGAACAGTGCAAGCGCCAAGCGTATCGACATCATCTCGGACACCCACGGCTATCTTTCGCCTGCGCTCCTGGATGAGCTTGAAGGCGCAGACCTGATTATCCACGCCGGCGACCTCACGTCAGAGATGGACTACGAGCACCTATGCACCATCGCCCCCGTGCGGGCCGTACTGGGCAACAACGATTACTACCGCGACTACGGCCCCGATGTAGACCGTCTTGCGCTCTTTACTTACGAAGGCCTCAAATTCGCCGTAGCCCACTACCGCGAAGACCTCCCAGTGGGATCGGTGGACGTAGCCATCAACGGCCACACCCACGTAACCAAAGAAGCCCAAGTGGGCCGCTGCCTAGTTCTCAACCCGGGCAGCGCCAGCTACCCAAGGGGCAGCCGAGGCCCCACCATGGCCAGAATGCTAGTAAAAGACGGCAAGATCCTAAGCACCAAGTTTATTGACTTGGACTAACCGCAACAAAAACGGGGGATGCAGATGCGTCCCCCGTTTCCATTTGAGCCAAAGGCAGAGCTTCAGCAAGATCCTTAGACAAACCCCACCGCGGAGAACGGGGCCGCCGAGCCGCGAAGCGGCGAGGAACAACAACGACTCGAACAAAGTGACGGCAGGGAGGGTCTCCGGGGCTGGGGGCGGGGGTTAAGTTTGTCGCGAGTTCCGCACGCAAAGGAAAGCACTTAATGTGCTTTCCGTCTTGCGCAGG
>CABMOY010000021.1 GCA_902388345.1 uncultured Collinsella sp. | reverse complement strand
GGTGCGGTGCGCCTGGGCGTATCGATGATGTGCCCGGGGCGCCACACGCTCGCGCTGTGGCCGCAGGTGCACGACATGGAGCCGCGCTTGCGTTTTGAGATTGTGCCGGTGGGGGACCTTTACGACGAGCGCGAGACCGTCATGCGCAGCTTGGGCCGCGAGGTCGATGTGGTGCAATCGAGTTTTTCAACCCCACGTTGGGGTGATGCCTGCCAAAAGCTCCGCATTGTCAACGTGCCGTTTTATATCGATCTGCCGCGCACGAGCCCGCTGGCGCGCAAGAATCGCATTACGGTTGCCGACTTGGAGGGTATGCGTCTGCGCGTACTGCGCCACGGCAACGACGCCATGGACAGCCTGCGCATCGATCTTTTGGCCGATGGCGGCGTGGACGTGATCGACGTGGACAGTTTTGACTTTGCGCTCTTTAACGAGGCGGAGGAAAAGGGCGACGCGGTGCTCACTTGCGGGGCGTGGTCGGGCGTGCACCCGGCTTTTGTAGGCGTGCCGTTCCTATGTGGCCGCGAGGTGCCGGTCTTCTTGCACTACCCGCTCGAGCCCACCCTCCAAGTACAAAAATTCGTCAACGCCATGGCCCAACTCCTCAAGTAGCTTACACAAAACGAGGCCCTGGCCAAACGGCCAGGGCCTCACTAACCTTTATTCCGTTTTAAACAACGGGCTGATTGCGCGCAGGAGGGTGCCCCGGGGCGGCGGGGTATTTCCTCCGCGCGCAGTTTCGCAGCGAAGCGAGAATGTTTGAGCACGGAGGAATTACCCCGACGCCCCGGGGCACCCTCCGTCAGTAACCGTTCCTACTCCAGCTCAAACGCTCCCGTGTACAGCTGGTAGTAATACCCGCGCTTGGCGATCAGCTCGTCGTGGTTGCCGCGCTCGATGATGCGGCCGTGGTCCAGACAGATGATCGCGTCGGAGTTGCGCACGGTGGACAGGCGGTGCGCGATGACAAACGTCGTGCGGCCCTCCATGAGCTTGTCCATGCCCGCCTGCACGATAGCCTCGGTGCGGGTGTCGATGGAGCTCGTGGCCTCGTCCAGAATCATTGCCGGCGGATCGGCGACGGCAGCGCGGGCGATCGAAATCAGCTGGCGCTGACCCTGCGACAGCTGGGCGCCGTTGCCGGTGAGCATGGTGTCATAGCCGTCGGGCAGGCGGGTGATAAAGTCGTCCGCGCCCGCGAGCTTGGCCGCCGCGATGCACTCCTCGTCGGTCGCATCCAGGTTGCCGTAGCGGATGTTATCCATCACGGTGCCGGTGAACAGGTTCACGTCCTGCAGCACGACGCCCAGGCTTCGGCGCAGGTCGGCCTTGCGGATCTTGTTGACGTTGATGCCGTCGTAGCGAATCTTGCCGTCGGCGATGTCATAGAAGCGGTTGATGAGGTTGGTGATGGTCGTCTTACCGGCACCGGTGGCGCCGACAAACGCGACCTTCTGGCCCGGCTTGGCAAACACGGACACGCCGTGCAGGACCTCGTGGTCGGGCGTGTAGCCAAAGTCCACGTTGTCCATGACCAGGTCACCGCGCAGCGGCACGTACTCGATCTCGCCGGTTGCGCGGTGCGGATGTTTCCACGCCCACATGCCGGTGTGGTGGTCAGCCTCCTCGAACTCCCAAGTCTCGGGGTTCACCTGTGCGTTGACGAGCGTCACGTAGCCTTCGTCGGCCTCGGGCTTCTCGTCGATGAGCTCAAAGATGCGGTCGGCGCCGGCGAGGCCCATGACCACGGCGTTGATCTGCTGCGAGATCTGGCCGATCTGTCCGCAGAACTGCTTGGTCATGTTGAGGAACGGCACCACGACGGCGATCGACAGCGCCATGCCCGAGATGCTCAGGTTGGGCACGCCCAGCGCCAGGAAAATGCCGCCGGCAAGGGCCACCAGCACGTAGAGCAGGTTGCCCAGGTTCATAAGGATGGGCATGAGGATGTTGGCGTACATGTTGGCCTTCTGGGAGACTTCGAAGAGCTTTTCGTTGCGCTCGTCAAAATCGGCCTCGGCAGCAGACTCGTGGCAGAACGCCTTGACGACCTTCTGGCCGTTCATAACCTCCTCGATATGGCCCTCGACCACGCCGAGTTCGGTCTGCTGCGCAATGAAGAAACGCGCGGAGTTGGAGCCGAGCAGCTTGGTCATAAAGGTCATAAAGGCGACGCCGGCGATGATGACCAGGCACATCCACACGCTGTAGTACAGCATGATAAAGAACACCGTGACGATGATGATGATCGTCATGAGCAGGTTGGGCAGCGACTGGCTGATCATCTGGCGCAGCGTATCGATGTCGTTGGTGTAGTGGCTCATGATATCGCCGCGCTGGTGCGTGTCGAAGTAGCGGATCGGCAGGTCCTGCATGCGGTTGAACATCATCTCGCGCAGCTTCTCGAGCGAGCCCTGCGTGACGATAGCCATGGCGCGGTTCCAGAAGAGCGAGGACAGGACACCGACGCCGTAGATGCAGGCGAGGGTGGTCACGAGCTGCAGAATCTTGGGCTGTGCGGCTTCCCAATCGCCCGACTGCCACGATTCGCTAATAATCTGCAGGGCGCTCTGCAGGAAGGTCGCGCCGATGGAGTTGATGATGGCGCAGAGCACCACGCCGGCGACGACAAGGGGCAAAAGCACGGGATAGAAGCCAAAGAGCGTCTTGATGAGGCGCGACATGGTGCCGCCCTTACGGTTGAGCGCGCGCTCGGCGGTCGTTGCCTTACTCATGTGCCTCGCCTCCTTCCTGGGTCTGAGCTTGCGTTGCGGTCATGTCGGTGTTGTCTGCCGCCGTGTTCGCGTCGCCAGAGACGTCGTCGGCGTCTTGCGTACCTTCGGCAGACATCTTGTTTTGCGAGGTAAAGGTCTCTCGGTAGATCTCGCTCGTCTTGAGCAGCTCTTCGTGGTTGCCGATCTGTGCGATGCGGCCGCCCTCCATGACGATGATGCGGTCTGCGTCCTGCACGGAGCTGATGCGCTGGGCGATGATGATCTTGGTCGTGTTGGGCAGATAGCTTGCCAGACCTGCGCGAATTTTTGCGTCGGTCTTGGTGTCGACGGCGCTGGTGGAGTCGTCCAGGATCAAGATCTTGGGGCGACGCAGCAGGGCGCGTGCAATGCACAGGCGCTGCTTCTGACCGCCCGAAACATTGGAGCCGCCCTGTTCGATCCAGGTGTCGTAGCCCTTGGGGAAACCGTCGACAAACTCGTCGGCGCAGGCCAGATGCGCTGCCTCGCGGACTTCCTCGTCGGTGGCGTTCGGGTCGCCCCAACGCAGGTTCTCGGCGATGGTGCCGCTAAACAGCACGTTTTTCTGCAGCACCATGGCGACCTGGTGACGCAGCGCGTCCAGGTCGTAGTCGCGCACGTCCACGCCGCCCACGCGCACAGCGCCTTCGGTGGTGTCGTACAGGCGGGCGATGAGGTTAACGAGCGTGGACTTGGCCGAGCCGGTGCCGCCGATGATGCCGATGGTCTCGCCGCTCGTAATGTGCAGGTCGATATCGTCGAGCGCCTGGCGCTTCGCATGCTTGGAATACTTAAAACTCACGTGGTCAAAGTCGATGGAACCGTCGGCAACCTCGAGCACGGGCTCGGCGGGATCGGCGATCGTGGGTTCGGCGGCCAGCACCTCGGCAATGCGGTGTGCCGATTCGTCGGCCATGGTCACCATGACAAAGATCATCGACAGCTGCATCAGGCTCATGAGAATCTGGAAACCATAGGTAAAGGTCGAGGAGAGCTGGCCCACGTCGAACAGCGTGCCCTGGCTCGTGATGATGAGCTTGGAGCCCAGGTAGATGATGACGACAAACGCGCCGTTGACGCAGATGTTCATCATGGGGTTGTTAAAGGCGAGCAGCTTCTCGGCGCGGGTGAAGTCCATCTGGACGTCGCGCGCGGCGGTCGCGAACTTCTCCTTCTCAAAGTCTTCGCGCACATAGCTCTTGACCACGCGCATGCCGGTGACGTTTTCCTCGACGGACTCGTTAAGGGCATCGTACTTGTGGAACACGCGCGAGAAGATGGGGCGCACCTTAAAGATGATAAAGAACAGTCCAAAGCCCAGCAGCGGAATGATGACCAGGTAGACCATGGCGACGCTGCCGCCCATGATAAACGCCATGGTAAAGGCGAAGATCAATACCAGCGGCGCGCGCACGGCGATACGGATGATCATCATAAAGGCCTGCTGCACGTTGTTGATATCGGTGGTCAGGCGCGTGACGAGCGAGGAGCTCGAGAACTCATCGATGTTGGCAAAGCTGAACGTCTGGATCTTGTAGAACAGGTCGTGACGCAGGTTCTTGGCAAAGCCGCAGCTCGCATGGCTGCAGGTGACGCCGGCCGCGGCGCCAAAAGCAAGCGACGTCAGCGCGATGAGCACCAAAAAGCCTGCGGTGGGAAGCATCTCGGCTACGGTGGCGCCGTCTTTGATAGCGTCGATCAGGTTGGCGGTGATAAATGGAATCAGCATCTCGCAGAGCACCTCGCCAAGCACCAGCAGCGGCGTGGCGATCGTGACCTTCGTATAGTCGCGGATGCTGCCCATGAGGGTTTTAATCATCCAATTCCTCCCAAGTTACACGGATTTTCTCGAGCATCTCGGCAAGCTGTTCGCGCTCGTCGTGCGTAAGGGCGCTAAAGGCCTGTTCCCTAAAGCGAATACGGGCCGCCTGGTCGATGCGGGCGTTTTCCCGGCCGGTTTCGGTCAGGCGAATGGTGAGTTGCCGGCGATCCTTGGGGTTACGGCTGCGCTCGATGAGGCCGTTGACCTCGAGCTTGGACAGGATCTCGGAAAGCGACCCCGGCTTGAGGTCAAAGTGCATGCCGAGTTCCTGCTGCGACATCTCACCGCCGGGCTGCTTGGCCAGCAGGCAAATGATGGGCGCCTTGCCGGATACGCCTCCGCCATGAAAGTGCATGTAATGGCCGCAAAAGCCCAGGCCATTGAGGATGCGCTTGGCAAGCTTGTCTTCTGAGCTAACCGCTTCGGGTACATCCGCCGGCTGTGACGGGTCGCCGCCGGGCTCGTGCGAACAAAGGTTAAGAGGTTCATCGCACATGAATTAGTGTTGCTCCTTTCTTTAGTTAGGTAGTGGAATTGTTTTGTGCCTAACCAATCTAGGAGCATGAGAAATGAATGTCAAGGTACCAAACTTATAGTTACGGCGTTTTGCCAAACGCAGTAACCGCTCGACGCTGCAAACGCTCCTAAGCGGCAATCTGGCGTTCAATCGTCGGGCATGACCGCAAGACCTATGCCCTCCTCTTTCACGCCACCTTGCTCGCTTAGGAGCGTTTTCGCTGTCCGTCCTCAATCTGCGGCGCTGCCTCGGTTGGCATTTGGGTGATCCCTTGGGGACGGAGGAAAACGGATCATTCTGGGCTGCGGTGACACCCTTCTGAAGTTGCTTTGCCCAAAACTATGCCGGATTACTACGATGAATTCGAAATCTCAGACCTCGGCATTGTTTTTCGGAAAATCACAAGCTGTCTACCTGCGGTTTTGCTGGAGTGCAATTCGTTGTGGTTGGAGACCGGTGGTTTATCGTAGTAATCCGGCATAGTTTTGGAATGGTAGTAAATAGATGGCAGCTACTGTGCCGCTACCGCCGCGATTTGTCTCCCATTTCCGAAACCTTTCCGCAACAATTCGACCTCCACGGCGCCAGCGCCCGCCCGCCGTGCTCCCTGCGCTACACTTAGTCGCACTGTGGTGCTGCCGCGCCGCACCCGAAACAAGGGAGACCCTCATGAAGAGTACTCAGCTGCTGCTGATCAACGATATGTGCGGCTACGGCAAGGTCGCGCTCTCGGCCATGCTGCCGGTGCTGTCGCACATGGGCTATCGCATCCATAACCTGCCGACGGCACTCGTTTCCGACACGCTCAACTACCCCAAGTTCTACATCCACGACACCACCGAGTACGTGCGTCAAAGCCTCGCTATCTGGGAGGAGCTCGGCTTTGAGTTCGACGCCATCTCGACCGGCTTTATCGTGACCGAGGAAGAGACGCGCATCATCTCGGGCTTTTGCCACCGCCGTGCGCAAAAGGGCACCAAGGTGTTCGTCGACCCCATCATGGGTGACAACGGCAAGCTCTACGCTGGCGTGCCCGAGTCCACGATCGGCCTCATGCGCAGCCTGCTCGAGTGCGCCGACTACGCGGTTCCCAACTACACCGAGGCCTGTCTGCTCACCGATACGCCTATTGCCGAAGAGATTACGGCCGATGAGGCTCATGCGCTCGTGGACGCCATGCTCGAGCTGGGCGCTAAGTCGGTGGTCATTACAAGCGCCGTGGTCAATGGCACGAACGCGGTTATCGGTTACGACCATGTGGTGGGGGAGTACTTCACGATTCCCTTTGAGCTCATTCCGGTCTATTTCCCGGGCACGGGCGACACGTTCTCGGCGGTGCTCGTCGGCCGCGTTATGGCAGGTTGGAGTCTGCAGCGCGCGACGTCCGATGCCATGCGTGTGGTGGCTGAGCTTATCGAGCGCAATGCCGACCAAGAGGACAAGTCGGCCGGCCTTCCCATCGAGGCCTGCCTGGACGTGATCGACCATGAGTAATACTGGCGAGGGCGGCGTCAAGCCTGCGGGCGAGAACAAGCCGCTCGGCGCTCCGCGTGGCAAGCGCCCACGTATCCGCGTGAGCTGCGTGGACCAGCTGGGTGCGTGCCGCTGCCACCATGGTCACAAGCCGGGCGACGTCTTTGACTTTGACCGAGACCGCGGCAAGATGTGCGCCATGGCCTGCCATGTCGGCTTTCCCTATATCGATATCCTGCGCTATGGCGGAACGGTGCCCGGCAACGAGCCCGGTACGGCAAAGTTCTGCTGCCCCGAAGTCGATACGCTGAACGTTTGGCTTGCCGAGATCATCGACGAATAGTTGAGCGTGGATTATCTCCCGCCGAGAAAATGAGCGTGGATTTTCTCCCGTTTAGAGCGCACTTGAACGCTCAAAGCGGGAGAAAATCCACGCTCGATTTGTATGCGGGAGAAAATCCTCGCTCGCTGCATGTCGATGGTGCGGTTCGTGTGCTCGCGAGCCTACAGTTGTTCGAGCATAGCGGTGCAGCCGGCGAGTACATCGCGGTAGGTGGCATCGAAATTGCCGGTATACCAGGGATCGGCCACGTCGCCGGGGCGATCGGTCCAATCGAGCAGGCGCGAGATCTTGCCATCGGGGTCCTTGCCAAAGATGCAGTACAGACCGCGGGCGTTTTCGTCGTCCATATAGACAATGTGGTCCCAGTCGCCATACTCCGCGCGACGCACCTGACGCGCGCGATGCGCGACGACGGGAATCCCGACCTCGCGCAGCTTGGCAACGGTACCGTGGTGCGGCGGGTTGCCGATCTCCTCGGTTGAGGTCGCGGCGGAATCGATGACAAACTCCGGCTCGCGCCCGGCGCGGCGCACGAGCTCGGTAAACACCGACTCAGCCATCGTCGAGCGGCAGATGTTGCCGTGACAGATAAACAGTACACGTTGCATAGGACGATACCTTTCATATAGAAGGCTGCTAAAGAGTCGAAGCCGGGCGCATGCCAAGTTTTATTTCTTGGCCAGTTTGAAGTAGCGCTCAAATATCAATTCGAAAACGTAATAGAACATCAATCGACTGTCGAGATCCATGCTGCCCAAGCGGATTTCTTTTTGCACGGTGTAGATAGGGTAGTCGGCTAGTTTCGAGAGAGAATTTCGAGAAAAGCCGGTGAGTGTGACGACCTTGCATCCGCGCGTTTTGGCTATCGATGTGGCGTCAATAGACACCTGCGTCTCGCCGCTTACGGAAACGCTGAAGACCAGGTCGTTTTTGCCGAGGAGTTCCGCGTAATGCCTCATGACGTGGCGTTCACTGAGCGTATCGGTATTCTTGCCCATTATTTTGAGCTTTTCAGCCATCTCGAGGCACGGGTATTTCGAAAAGCCCGAGCAGAAGAAGACGATATGCGAGGCGTCCTGGATAAGGCTTACAACCGAGTCGATGACCCGGTCGTTAAGCAGATCTTTGGTCTGTACGAGCTGGGTATCAAGAGGAAGTGCCTCGATAGTGAATCGATTGCGGTCGAGCGAGGCGGAATACGATTGTTTGAGCTCCGTAAACCCCGAGAAGCCAAGCTTGTGGGCAAGCCTGACGATTGTATTGGGAGCGACGAAGAACCGTTCAGCAACGCTCTTAAGCGTGACATCGTCAATATCATCACGCAGCTCGATGATGTAGCGCATGATCTCGCTTTCGAGATCGTTGAGCTTGCTCTCGCCGGCTCGCACATGATCATAAAAAGATACTTGATCTTTCATAAGATGTTTCAGCCCCTCGCACCTCGTCGTATATATGGTACCGCTTTGTGTTGCCAGGTGAGAAATCGGTAATCGGTCAAGATTGCCTATTACCCATGAACTGGGCAAACGTGCGTGTCTGCCTACACATATCTGTGTCGTGAGCGAAATCATGTGTCCCCGTTTCGCATTGGCCCACACGGAGACTCTCAGATGACCTCATGTCGCAAAATGACAATCGAAACGAAGCAAGCCGAGGACAACCGCGGAGCCCAAGGTCTTCGAGAACACCGATCAGCCAACCCTGGAGGGACGGAACATGAAGGATAAGCTCAATATTGTGATCGTTGGCGGCGGCTCCACGTGGTGCCCCGGCATTCTTAAAGCCCTGACCAAGCACATGGACATCCTGCCGCTGAACCGTGTGATGCTTTATGACATCGATGCCGAGCGTCAGCGTCCGATCGGCGAGTTTGGCAAGATCCTCTTCGCCGAGGAGGAGCCCGGTGTGGAGTTTGGTTACACCACCGATAAGGACGAGGCATACACTGACGTTGACTTTGTGCTCTGCCAGATTCGTACCGGCGGCTACGAGATGCGTAGCAAGGACGAGAAGATTCCGCTGCATATGGGAATCATCGGCCAGGAAACGGTGGGCCCTGGCGGCATGGCTTACGGTATGCGCTCCATGCATGATATGGTTGAGATCGTCAACGACGTTCGCGCTCATAGCCCGGAGGCGTGGATTATCAACTACACCAACCCGGCTGCTATTGTGGCATATGGTCTCGAGCGCGTTCTGCCCGATGAGCATCGCGTCCTCAACATCTGCGATCAGCCCGTCAACCTCATGCGCTCTTACGGTCGCCTGCTCGGTCGCGATATGAGCAAGACGGAGCCCGTGTACTTTGGCCTCAATCACTTCGGTTGGTTCAAGCACATCTACGATGAAGAGGGTCATGACCTCGTCCCGCAGATTAAGGAGTACACGGAGAAGAACGGCTTCCTTCCTGCCGATGCCGAGCAGCGTGACCAGTCCTGGCTCGACACCTACGCCATGGTCAAGGACATGCTCGAGGACTTCCCCGACTATCTGCCCAACACTTATCTGCAGTACTATCTGTATCCCGAGTACAAGGTTGCTCACCTCGACCCCGACTACACTCGCTCCGACGAGGTCATCAACGGTCGTGAGAAGCGCGTGTTCGCCGAGTGCGAGCGTGTTGCCAAAGTCGGCACCGCAAAGAACTCCTCGGTTGTGCAGAACGACGCTCATGGCGATATGATCGTGGAAATCACCTCGGCCATTTATCGCAACACCAACAAGACCTTCATTGTCATCGTGCCCAACAACGGCATCATCGAGGGCATGCCCGATGACGCCATGGTCGAGGTCGCGGCAAGCGTGGGCGCCAATGGCCCGCAGCCCTATGCTGTTGGCAAGATTGGCACCTTCTATCGCGGTCTTATGGAGAACCAGTACGCCTATGAGCGCCTGACTGTTGAGGCTTGGATGGAGGGCTCCTACGAGAAGGCCCTGCAGGCACTCACGCTTAATCGTCTGGTCGGTGACGCAAAGAAGGCGCGTAAGGTGCTCGATAAGCTCATCGAGGCCAATAAGGATTATTGGCCGGAGCTTAAGTAGCTAGTCCATAGCGCTTGATAACTGTTATGGGGCGTGTGGGTTGTAGAACTGCACGCCCCGTTTCTTTAAGAGGGGTATCCCATGAACAAAGATGAGCTGCTGGCAAAGTTCCAGCGCCTGGGCAAAGTCCTCATGACGCCTGTCCTGATCCTGCCAATCGCTGGCATCCTTCAGGGCTTTGGCAATGCCTTTACCAGTCCAACCCTTACGGCGGCTGTTCCCTGGCTGGCTGCTCCGGGATTTGCGATTTTCTTTTCGATTCTTAAGGCCGCAGCCGGCATCGTTATGAGCAACATCCCGGTTATCTTCTCAATCTGCCTCGCCTATGGCTTCGCCAAGTCCGAGAAGGCTACCGCGGCGCTTTGTGGCTTTTTGGGCTACATGTGCATGAATTCCGTGATGGGCACGTTCCTTACGGCGACTGGTGTCATCGATCCTGCCAATCTCACGACGGGGCAAAGCACGATTCTCGGTGTCACTACGCTTGACACTGGCGTTATCGGCGGTCTTCTGGTGGGTGCGATTGTCGCATGGCTGCATAACCGTTACTACAAGATCGAGCTTCCTGCCGTGCTCTCCATCTTCAACGGCACACGCTTTATCCCGGCGGTGACGCTGCTCTCATGCAGCATCCTCGCATTGGTCATGTCCTTTGTTTTCCCGTTTATCCAGAATGCTCTCGGCGCGCTGTCCGAGTTCATCAAGACCACGGGTGCCTTTGGTGCATTTGTCTACGGCGCCGGCGAGCGCATGCTCCTGCCTTTTGGCTTGCATCACTTTGTCTATTTGCCGTTCTTCTTCACGTCTCTCGGTGGCGTTGAGACCATCGATGGCCAGACCGTTCAGGGCGCCATCAATATCTACAACGCGATCCTGGGCTCAGCTAACACGCCGTTTAACATCGAGGTCAGCCGTTTTGTCATGAACGGTAAGGTCATCTTCGCCATGTTCGGCCTGCCTGGCGCTGCGCTCGCCTTCTACAAGACGGCACTTCCCAAGAACAAGAAGAAGACCGCAGCGCTCATGATCGCCATCGTGGTTCCTTGCATCCTCTCCGGCATTACCGAGCCGCTCGAGTACTCCTTCCTGTTTATCGCGCCCATCCTCTACGTGTTCCACGCTCTCATGGCCGGTCTTGCCTATGCGCTGACCTATATCCTGCAGTTCAACGTGGCCGGTTCCGCGTCCTTCGGCGGCCCTCTCCTGTCGCTTATCTTTAATGGCATCATGGGTGCAGCCAAGGGCTCCAACTGGCAGGTCATCCTGTTCCTCGGCCCCATCTACTTCGTGGTGTACTACTTCGTCTTCAAGTTCATCATTCTTAAGAAGAGCCTTAAGACCCCCGGCCGCGAGGAAGAGTCTGACGACGAAGCCGAGAAGTCTCCCAGGACCGTGGTCAGCGACCTCATTCCCGCCATCGTTGAGGCAGTGGGCGGCGACAACAATATTAAGTCTGTCGAGGCCTGCTTTACCCGTCTGCGCATCCAGCTCAATGACTGTGACAAGGTGGTTGATGACGCCGAGTTTACCGAAAAGCTCGAAGCGCGCGGCATCGTGCATGTCAACGGCGGCGTACAGATTGTCTACGGTAACATGGCCTCTAACTACGCAACTCAGATGCGTGAACTTTTGGGCATGGAGTAAACGACTCAAACACACGATCAAGATTAATACAGGTCGGCGTCCGATTCTTCAATCGGGCGCCGACCTGTGCTGTTTTGGGGCGAATGGGCAAGTACATGACGTGCTCGTTGCTCTCTTTTGGCGCTGTCTATCGTGTATTCGGACGCCTTGCGACGGTGAGGTGCGTTCTTTTCGGTCCTAGCGTGTTTGCGGCTAGCACTGCGCCCGAAGTCGATTTGCACAGCTGATATACAGAGCGTTAACCGCGCTTTGTAGGCTCATGCCCTCAACCAAGGCGGTCGAGTACTCGCTGAGTGACTCCGCGCTCACGGGTAGCAAGAGCTCACGCGCCCCGTTGTTATCGAATGCCATGTTGCTCGATATCCAAATAACGCGGCAACCTCGCCGCTTAGCCTCAACGTAAAGATTGAAGATATGGCTCGTCTTTCCTGAGAACGATACAAAGATGGTTAGATCGTCGGGTTGGAGCAGACAGAGTGACGTCTCCTGTCCCTTGACGGAGCCAAATGAGAAGCACAGTCGGTTTACGCGGCTCAGCTTTTCGCAGAGTGAGCGGGCGACGAGATTGGAGAATGAGCTTCCGTATACGTAGACATTTTGCGCATCGAGAAGCCAGTCAACGGCCCGTTCGAGTCGATCCTCAGTGAGCAGGCGTTTTGTTTCAAGCAAAGAGGTCTCTACGATATCGAAATACCAGGGTATATCGATTTGCTTATGAGCCCTTGCCTCGGTTGTCTCACGCTGGAGCCAAGCGTTGAAGTCGTCAACTTGCTCTTTGAACGATCGAAAGCTCGAGCCGTTTACGCGCCTGCAGAAGCGCGAGATGGTCGCGGGCGATGTATTGCACGCGCGGGCAAGTTCTTCTATTGAGAGCTCTGGGATCTCGTCGTGATGGGAAAGGGCGTAGAGTGCGATGTGGGCGTCAAGGCTGCCGCCCTTCTCGACGTCTTCGATACAAGACCTGAGGTTCGAATAGACCTCGTACATCGACATTCAAATCACTCCAAACAATAATGCCCCGGAGCGGACATGCCATCTCCGGAGCATCGTGGTGAAGCTATGGGACGGATTTATTCCATGCCCAAGTATTCTCTCATTTCGACTTTGTAGACAGAAGCTTTATTGCCGTAAACGATCTGAACGCCGCCGCCAACGTGCACGATGGCACTGGCGCCGAGGTTTTTGGTGAAGACGCTATCGTCCTTGACTAGGGCGGTGTCTTTGAGGCTGAGCCTCAGGCGGGTGAAGCAGGCGTTGACGCCCGAGATGTTATCGGCGCCGCCCACGGCTTCTACGATCTGCGGGATGAGCTCGCTTACCTGGACAGGTGCTTTGGAGTCGATGGCCGACGTGTCATCCGCTGCCTGCGTGTCATCATCCTCGCGGCCCGGGGTTTTGAGGTCAAATTTCTTGATAAAGGTGCGGAACAGCACGTAATAGATCCCGAAGTAAGCGATGCCGAGCGGAATAAGCCAGAACCAGTTGGAGCCTTTGTCGGCGTTCATGATGCCGTTGAAGATCCACGAGAGGAGCGGTCCGCCGAAGGCGGAAGGCCCGGGCACATTGAACTGTACCAGGTAGGTGAGTACATACGCGATGCCGCACAGCAGGGCGTGGACCACATAGAGTACGGGCGCTACAAAGAGGAAGGAGTACTCGAGCGGTTCGGTTATGCCCATGATGGCGGCCGGAATGACGGCGGCGATCATGAGGGAGCCGACCTTCTTTTTGTTCTCGGGACGGGCACAGTGGTAGATGGCGAGCGCCGCCGCGGGCAGGCCGCACATGGCGAACAGCACCTTGCCGTTCATGACGTATTTTGAGATGTCGATGTCGTACATCATGCCGGGCGTGTTGAGCATGGCGTTGTAGATGTTGACAGCACCTTCGACGGTCTGGCCGTCAACCTGGATGCTACCGCCCAGAGAAGTGAAGAAAAACGGCAGGTAGATGAAATGATGCAGGCCGAAGGGCAGAAGCATGCGCTCGGAGAAGCCATAGATGAACGCGCCAAACACCCCGGTGGAATCGATGAGTGTCGAGGCGGCCTTTAGGCCGGTTTGCACAAACGGAAACACGAAGGCGAGCGCAACGCCCACCAGGCTCGCGAAAACGACGGTGAGGGCGGGGACGCAGCGCGTGCCATTGAAGATGCCGAGCACCGGCGGAAGCTGCACCTTGTAGAATCGGTTGTGGATCCACGCGACTACCAAGCCGATGATGATGCCGCCGAATACGCCGGTGTCGAGTGTGGTTACGCCCAGGATGGCGTTCTGACCGGTCTGCAGGTTGGCGGGATCGATGGTGCCCAGCAGGATAAGCAGCTGACCCATGATCGTGTTCATGGTCATGTAGCCGATGAAGCCTGAGAGTGCGGCAGTCGCCTTCTCGGCCTTGGCGTAACCGTAGGCGATGCAGATCGCAAAGAGAACCGAGATGTTACCATTGATAACGTTGCCGGCTGCTTTGATGAGCGTGCTAAAGATCACCATCGGCTCGGTGCCCAAAAACGGGCAGAGCGAGATGAGGTTAGCATTGGAAAGGGCGGAGCCCAGACCGACCAAAATGCCGGAAACGGGCAGGAGGAGGACCGGCGCCATGAGCACCTTGCCGAGTCTCTGGAACTCGCTGTAGAGCTTGCTTTCTTTCATGATGTTCCTTTGATGCGCGGGGAGTTAGGACAGGGTCGGCCAATAATCGCCGTTCGCTTCGATCAGGTCGTCGAGGATTTGGCGCGCGACGGTAGTCGAAGGGACGGTCTTGTTGATTGCGATGGCTTCGAGCGCCTTCTGGTAGGAATGCTCGTAATATGCGTCGACGGCGAGCTTCTCACTGGCATTCTGCTCTTCGATAAGCCCCTTGTAAAAGGTGGGGATAGCAGGCTGGCTGATGGGTTCGGGGCCCCAAGAGCGCAGGTAAGCGGGGACCTCGACCATGGCGTCGTCGGGCAGATTGGGGATGGCGCCATTATTCTCGACGATTACGAGATAACGTTCGCACTTGTTGTAGGCGATAGAGGCGGCTGCGTCGACGATAAAGTCGCCAAAGACCGTGAAGCTCTGTACGGGGCTCTTGTAATTGGCGGGATCTGCCAGGTACTTGTCGTGCTCGGCAAACATCTCCTTCTCGCGTCCGTTGATGACGTTGTCGGCGCGCGTCCAGTTGGGGTCCATGTCATCTGCCATGTCTTTGGAGTACAGGTAGTACTGCAGGTAGCTGTTGGGCAGATACTCGGGATAGTCCTTCACAATCTTGACGTATTGACCCCAGGTGTGCATCCAGTCCTTGTCCTTGTGATGCTTGTCGCTCACGGCCATGCCGTGCTCGAGAATCATCTGACGGAGCTCCGGCAGACGATCACGTCCCTGCTTGTCGTAGATTTTGGTAAACCAGCCAAAGTGATTGAGTCCAAAATACATGGGGTCGATATCGCGCCAGCTGGGAAGTCCGAGCATCTTAGAGTACGAGAGCAAGATAGCCGTGGGCATATCGCAGATGTTAAGGATATGGTCGTTGTCAAACTCGCGACGTGTGGCCTCGGCGACAACTGCGGCGGGGTTGGAATAGTTGAGGATCCAGGCGTCTGGACTGTATTTCTTGGCGTAGCGTACGAGGTCGAAGACGCCGGGGATGGACCTGATGCCATAGGAGATCGAACCGCCGGCGCCGCAGGTTTCCTGTCCCACGCAACCGTACTTGAGAGGGATGCGCTCGTCCTGGCGACGCATCTGAAGGCCACCCTGGCGGATTTGCGCGAAGACGAAGTCGACATCGGTGAATGCCTTTTCGGGATCGGTCGTCACGACAACTTCGATGTCAGGAGCTTCCTGCTCGATGAACTGCTTCATGATGTCGTAGACGAGATGCATGCGCTTCTCGTCGATGTCGTACAGGGCGAGCTTGCGCAGCGGTAATTCGTTTTTCTTCTGCAATAGGCTCTGGATGATGCCGGGAGTGTGGGTGCTGCCGGCCCCGGCGATTACAACTGCTTTCTTGTCCATGTGGTAAACCCCTTTCGTGCGGATTGACCACTTCAGACTACGAAAGCTTTACCTGCGATTCTATCGATTTTCAGATTGCGAAAAACGATAGCGATAATCTTAACAGGATGCGTTTTGCGTGGTTAAATAGCGCCGGGAAAGATGCTGACTTGGGCGGCAGACGACGTGTTGCATGGCTGCAGGAGCGAACGCCAGGCGGTCAAAAGATGGTGGGCGGTGCTGCGGCTTTTGGCCGCAATTGCGCTACCCGCGGTGGCGCTCCCAGCGAGCCAACTTAATCGTTACCAGCGTGAGCGCCCAGGCCACAAGCGAGAACGCGGCGCCCACGGCACCCACGTACGCAATGCCAACGCTGCTCACAACGGCGCCGCCTACCGCGGTGCCAAACGAGATGCCGACGTTAAACGCCATGGGCTCAACCGAACTTGCAAGTACCATCGACTTGGGATGGCGGCTGCGTGCCACGTCCATAAAGTGCGTGATGCATGACACCGAGAACAGGTACATGAGCATTGCCAGACTAAAGACAAAGACCAGTGCGAGCGGCATGGTGCCGCCCACGGCAAACAGCCCAAACAATGCCGCCGCCTGCAGCGCGAACGTAACCAGCAGTGCCTTCATGCCAAAACGCGCGTCGATCCATCCGCCTAGGATGTTCGAGATCAGGCAGAACACACCGTAGGCCATAAGCGCGGTGCTGGCTTCGACCGTGCCCATGCCCAGCACCTGCTCAAGATAAGGCGTCACATAGCCGTAGAAAACGTAGACCGACCCCACGCCAAACAAAAAGATGAGCATGCCGGTGATGATGCTCGGCTCGCGCAGCAGCCCCGCCTGCTCGCGGAAGGTGGCGGGCTCATCGGTCTGACCGGAGCGCGGCATAAACGCCACGAGCGCTCCGCAGATCAAAACGGCAAAGGTCAGCGTGCCGTACATGGCCACGTGCCAATCGAGCGTGTCGGCCACAAACTTGCCGATCGAAGTGACAAAGACCATTGCCACGGAAAACGCACCATATACCACCGAGATGGCAAGCGAAGTTTGCTGCGGGGACAGAAGCTCAGGGATGTACGTCACACCCACGGCGAGCAGTGCGCCCGAGACGGAGCCCAGGACAATGCGCGAGATAAACAGCACCTGGAAGTTGGGCGCCAACGCCATGACCAGGTTGCCGAGCACAAAGACGATGCTATAACACACGAGCAGCTGGTAGCGGCGGAAGCGGCCCGTGCTGAGCGCAAGCACCGGTGTGGCGATAGCGTAGACAAGCGCAAACACGCTGATGAGCTGGCCCGCGGTGGCAAGCGAGATGCCGAGTTCCGTTGCCAAGTCGCTTTCGATGCCGATGACCACGAACTCGGAGCAGCCGAGCGAGAATCCCAACAGCACGAGCAGCGCCAGGCAGAGCTTGGTGCGTGCGGGGGAGAGCGCGGCGGCGGTCGATGCTATTGCGGACGAGGTTTCGGCGGTCAAGGTGGTTACTCCAGTGTCGCGTTTAATCGGCAAGTTTTATGTCCCTGCAACTCTAACAGAATGTGACAAAGGGACCGTCCCTTTGTCACATCTGGGATCGACTGGTTCCCCAAACCGTCCCAACATTCGGCGAAAAACTCGAAAACGAGGAAAACCGTCGATTGTTGGGACGGTTTTTTCTGCCCAGGGGCTCGCTCATTCCTTAGAAACTTGCAAAAATCGCAAGTTTCTAAGGTAACATCTTATAAACTTGCTAAAAATGCAAGTTTATAAGGTTTCACGTCTGGTCGGGCGCTAGGGGGCTCTATGGATATCGTTCGCCGAAGCCGTTATCTTGATCGACTCATTGCTTTTCAGGATACCGACCTCATCAAAATCGTGACGGGCATACGCCGTTGCGGCAAATCCACGTTATTGGACATGATGAGGGACCATCTGGCGCAACAGGGGGTGCCAGCCGAGCGCTTGATGACCTTTAAGATGGAATCTCTAGAGTATGCGGGAATTACGGATTACCTGACGTTTTATCGCATGGTTCAGGAGCGCATCGACGGCGTTGATCATCCCTACCTGTTCTTTGACGAGCTCCAGAATGTCGAGGGTTGGGAAAAGGCGGTCAACTCGCTCCGAGTGGATTTGCCGTGCGACATCTATGTCACGGGCTCCAATGCCTTTTTGCTATCGAGCGAGCTTGCAACGCTTATCTCGGGTAGATATATCGAGGTCAAGATGCAGCCCCTCACGTTTGGCGAGTATCTTGATTTTCGCTCGATTGATGCGGTCGTCGCCGAAGGGCTCGGTGAGCGGGTTGAGCTCGTTTCCAAGACGGGCAATCGCCTTAATTCAAATACCGTGCTTGAGCAGTACATAACCTACGGCGGCATGCCGTTTCTGGCCCATGATGAGCCGAGACATGAACCGTGTCGCGACTATATTCGTAGCCTTTACCAGACAATCGTCGCGCGCGATATCTTATTGCGCGCGACGCGTAGGGGTCGCGGGGCTATCACTAAGCGCGATGTTCTCGAGCGGCTCTGTGCGTACCTGGCAGACAACATCTCCAATCAAACCTCGGTCAATAAAATCGTAGGGACGCTCAACGAATCGGCGGGCGGTAAGACCAACGCATCGACGGTGTCAGCATATATTGACGCTCTGGAAGAGACGTACCTGTTTACCAAAGTAAAAAGGTATGACATCAAGGGGCGGGAGCTTCTTAAGACAGGCGGTAAATATTACATAGCCGATACGGGAATCCGCAGCTATCTTGACGGATATAGAGGTAGCGATAGCGGAAGGATACTCGAGAACGTTATCTACAACCAGCTTGTCTTTGAAGGATACGAAGTATTTTGCGGCCATCTGCGCGCGGGGGAAATCGACTTTGTCGCAATCGGCGAGGGGTCGGACCGCAAATATATCCAGGTTACCGAACGGATCGATGCCGAAGCGACGAGAAAACGCGAGCTGCGACCGCTCAAGCTAAGCACGCTAGGAAAAATTCCTGATTCGTACGAGAAGATCCTGATTGTCAGGGATGGTGACCATCCAACGGATATCGATGGCATCAGAATCGTAGGAGCGGTCGACTTCTTGTTGAGAAACAAGATCGCCCACGGCTAAACGTGTAACAAGGGACAGTCCCTTTGTGATAATCCGTGCGAGCCGCCGTGCCATCTGAGGGTATAAGGCTGACAAGTGTTTATTTGCGAGGCCAAGGGGGTGCCCCGTATGGATATCGATGGCTTTGAGTGGTGGTATAGCGAGGGCGAGGCTCCAGATGAGGAGTGGGACGAGCCCTTGCCAAGTGACGAGTCGATCGACGAGGACGAGACCGGCAACGACGTCGCCGCCGACTCGGACGCCGCCCTCGACCCTGTCGAGCCCCTGACCTTCGAACAAGCTTGGGCCCAGGCCGAGGCAGACGAGGCCAAAGCCGACGCTACGGCCACGCTCGGCGAGCCAGCCGACATGTCCATCTCGCCGGCAAAGACCCCGCAGCCGCGCCACACCATCGACCCCGATAGCACGGCATCCTTCAGCATTCTCGACGTGCCCTCGCAGGGTGCCCAAGCGCCGGCGCCAACGCATCGCCCCGACCTGGCTCGCGAGGAAGACGCGGGCCGCCGCTCGCCGCTCGGCCCCATCCTCATCGCCTTTATGGCTGGCGTTATCGCCTGCTCGGCAATCGGTAGCGTCTGGGGTCACGTTGAGCAGCAGCGCAAAGACGCCGCCAAGGTCGAGATGTCTGTCGAGCAATCGCTCAGCCGCACACGCTCGGTACATGTGTCGGTCGAGGTCAAGGACGGCGCGACGTGGGATACCGCGCGCGGCGACAGCCAGATGCTCGTCCATATTGTGGGCCGCACGCTCAAGGGGCAAGCAATCGACGAGTACCAATACGTCAATTCCGAAGGTGACGGCATCGAGCTCAAGCCCGGTGACTACGAGCTCACGGTCGATGAGCCGCCCGTCGCCACCGACGGCACGCGTTTCCGCGCCTCAAAGCGCATGGTCCCGGTGAGTTTTAACTCGCAAGCACCCGATACGGTCGATAGCACGCCGCAGGGTGGGTTTGACCTTTACGCGATTGCTCAATAACTGAGCCTGCCGTCGCGACCTGCCGCTAAGAGTGGGACAATAGCCCTCGACACTGTTGTTTACTTTTGGAGGAAGTAGCATGTCCACCGTCACCACCATCAAGCGCGGCGGCCTTACCGCTGCCATCGATTCCATGGGCGCCCAGCTCACGAGCCTTGCCCTCAACGGCAACGAGTACCTGTGGCAGGGCGACCCCGCCTTTTGGGGCAAGCACGCGCCCATTCTGTTCCCCATCGTGGGATCGCTGCGCAACAACACGGCGACGTCTGCGGCCGGAACCTGCGAGATGGCGCGCCATGGCCTCGCGCGCATTGTCGAGCACAAGCTGGTCGAGGTCTCTGAGGACGGCTCGTCTGTAACCTACGAGATCACCGACACGCCCGAGTCGCTTAAGGCCTTCCCGTTCCACTTTAAGCTCAACATGACCTATGCCCTGACCGGCGACGCCACGCTCACGCAGACCTTTGCCGTCACCAACATCGGCGACGTGGACCTGCCGTTCTCGGTGGGCGGCCACCCCGCATTTAACGTGCCCGCCCCCGGTGCCGAGGGTGAGGCGTTCGAGGATTACGAGCTGGCGTTTACCGAGGCCTGGACTAACGAGGCCCCCGTCATCACGCCCGATGGCCTTATGACGTTCGAGGGTAGCTATAAGGCCCCCGACA
This sequence comes from uncultured Collinsella sp., assembly GCA_902388345.1. GTDB lineage: Bacteria > Actinomycetota > Coriobacteriia > Coriobacteriales > Coriobacteriaceae > Collinsella. The sequence continues at coordinate 7,312 of CABMOY010000021.1, read as the reverse complement.
ACTCGGACGTGCTGCCCATCACGCACCGCAGCTTCGATAACGACGCCATCATGTTCACCGATACCCCGGGTTCCACGCTCACGCTGCGCGGTCGCAAGTCGGGTCACGGCGTCAAGATCGACTTTGAGGGCTTTAAGTACATCGGCGTGTGGTCTGCCGCCAACGACGCCCCGTTTGTGGCGCTCGAGCCCTGGACCGGCCACACCACCATGGACACCGAGGACGATGTCTTTGAGCACAAGGTCGACACCATCGTCTTGGCCCCCGGCGCCACCGACAAGCGCTCCTTTAGCGTTACCCTGCTCTAAATGTGACAAAGGGACAGTCCCTTTGTCACATTCTGCAGCGATAAGCCTCCTGCCACACCCGGCAGGGGGCTTTTTCTAGGTTAATCCTCTGCGAACGCCCCATCGGTGCCGCTGCTATACTATCCTGTTCTGTTGTTGATTAAACAATATAGGAAAGGCATCAGATGAAACCTCGACTACAGCGCGACGCGCAGGCCCAGCCGGTGTGCAGTCGTCGCATCTTCCTGGGTAGCGCCCTCGCTGCGAGCGCTTCTGTCGTCGCCGGCGCACTTGCCGGCTGCCAGCGTCCCTCCACGCTGGAAGTAGTTCAGCCCACGACGGGCGGCGGTCGCGATGACCTGTCCGATTCCGTTATCGGCAAGGACAAGATCCGCATCGGCATGGAGGCGGCCTACGCCCCGTACAACTGGCAGGTTTCCGAGGCCAGCGAGTTCACGATCCCCATCGACAACGTGCAGGGCGCCTATGCCGATGGCTACGACGTGCAGATCGCAAAGATCGTCTGCAAGGCCCTCGGCGGCGAGCCCGTTGCCGTCAAGCAGAGCTTCTCGGGCCTCATCGATTCGCTCAACAACGGCCAGATCGACCTCATTATTGCCGGCATGAGCGCCACGCCCGAGCGCGAGGAGTCCGTCGGTTTTTCCGACCCGTACTTTATCGGCTACTTTGGCCTGTTCGTAAAAGAGGGCTCGCCCTACCAAAACGCGACCAAGCTCAGCGACTTCAGCGGTGCCACGGTGCTCGGCCAAAAGGACACCATGCTCGATACCGTCATCGACGAGATCCCGGGCGTCGTTCACAAAAATCCGGTCGATTCGGTCCCCACGGTGTTCTCGAATCTGCTGCAGGGCACGTGCGACGCCGTGACCTACAACACGGAGAACGAAAAGGGCTATATGGCCCAAAATCCCGGTATCGTCCCCATCCACTTTGCCGAGGGCGAGGGCTTTAAGCAGGAGGTCACGGCAAATGTCGGTTGCCGCAAGGGCTCGGACAAACTGCTTAAGCTCATCGACAAGACACTCAAGGGCATTAGCCAAGAGGAGCGCGACCAAATGTGGGACGCGTGCCTCGACCGTCAGCCGGCATAGGGAGGCAGCATGAAAGGCATCAATCGTCTGGCCTCCTTTATCAAGGCCGACCACCGTTATGTGTACCTGGGCACGAGCGTTATCGCGGCGCTCGGCTTGGCATTTAGCCAGCGCAACCCCACGCCGCTGAGCTTTTTGGCGCCCACCGGCATCTTCCAGGATTGCCTTTGGGCGATTCTTTGGGCCTGGATCGTCGTGTCGGCGGCAGCGCTCGTCACCAAGGTTATGCACTGGAGCGACTATCGCGAAAAGTCACCGTTTGCATCCGAGCGTTTCCGTCGCGGCGCGCGCCTGGGCAGCTATGTCGTGGTCGTCATCGCGGCGATCTTCTTTGTCGACCGCTGCGTCATGTCGTTTATCGATCTGGTGCAGGTGAGCATTGTCTCGGATTCCAACCCCAGCGACTTTTTGTCGAGCTTGGTCTACATGACCTACAAGAGCGGCGACTTCTTCATCCGTGGCATCGAGATCACCATCGCGCTTGCCACCTTCGGCACCGTCATCGCATTCTTCCTGGCGCTGCTCTTTGTGTTCCTGCGTATTCAGACCTTCGACCGCGTAGACAACGACCTGGTGCGCTTCTTTAAGAGCATCGGCCGCGGCTTTGCGACCGTCTACTCCACCATCGTGCGCGGCACGCCCATGATGGTCCAGGGCCTGCTCATCTATTACGCGGGCTTCACCGTTTTGCGCGGCATGGGCTTCGAGACTGCCCAGGCCAACCAGATTTGGAGTACCTTCACCGCCGGCCTCGTCACCATCTCGCTCAACTCCACCGCCTACATGATGGAGGTCCTGCGCGGCGGCATCGAGTCCATCGATCCCGGCCAGGCCGAGGCAGCGCGCTCGCTGGGGCTTTCGCAGTGGCAGGCTATGCGCAAGGCCGTGTTCCCCCAGGGCATTAAAAACGCGATTCCGGCGCTCACCAACGAGCTCATCATTAACATCAAGGATTCGTCGGTGCTCTCGGTCATCGGCGTGTTCGACCTCATGTATGCCACCACCACCGTCGCCGGCGTGTACTACCGCCAGATGGAGGTCTACTGCGTGGCGCTCGTGGTCTACCTGATCCTGACGCTCGTGGCGAGCCGCCTGCTCGAGGCCTTTGGCAAAAAGCTCGGCGCCGAGGCTCCTGCCACGCTGCCCAGCTCTAACTAGGCTTAAGACGAGGAGAATCATCATGGCAGATACCGCCACTACCGGCACCGCGGCCGCCGCACAAACTAAAGAGTCACTCATCCGCGTCGAGGGCCTGCGCAAGAGCTTCGGCTCGCTCGAGGTGCTCAAGGGTATCGACTTGTCCGTCAATCCCGGCGAGGTCGTCACCATCATCGGTGCTTCGGGTTCGGGCAAATCGACCTTTCTGCGCTGCCTCAACCTGCTCGAGACCCCGGACGCGGGCCACATCTGGTTCCACGGCCAGGACCTTACGGCCGAGCGCTGCAATATCAATAAACTCCGCGAGGACATCGGCATGGTGTTCCAGGGCTTTAACCTGTTCAACAACATGGATGTGCTCGACAACTGCACGCTCGCGCCCGTCACGCTCAAAAAGATGAGCAAGGCCGAGGCCGAGAAGGTCGCGATGGAGCATCTGGCGAGCGTGGGACTCGAAAAGTTCGCGCACGCCGCCGTGGGTCGCCTGTCCGGTGGCCAAAAGCAGCGCGTGGCCATCGCTCGCGCCCTGTGCATGAGTCCGCAGATCATGCTGTTCGACGAGCCGACTTCGGCACTCGACCCCGAGATCGTGGGCGAGGTGCTCGAGGTCATGCGCAAGCTCGCGGCCGACGGCATGACCATGGTTGTCGTCACGCACGAGATGGCCTTTGCCCGCACGGTGTCCGACCGCGTGGTCTTTATGGACAAGGGCGTGGTGCTCGAGGACGCCGCGCCGGCCGAGCTCTTTGGCAACCCCAAACATCAGCGCACTCGCGAGTTCCTCTCTCGCTATCTCGAGGACAAATAACCGGCGCAAACGCCTGCGTTGCAGGGCCGCTCCCGTGGGGCGGCCTTTGTCGTCACAATCGAAAGGATGTCATGGCCGAGGTTTGGCGCTTCTTTGCGCATGAGGACGATTTTGCCGATATGGACGAGGCCGGCGCGTGCGAGCGCTTGGGCCGCGTGCTGTCGTTTCCGACCATCTCGAGCATGGATGCCGAGGCGGTGGACTGGCAGCCCTTCGACGACCTGCGCGCCTATATGCAGCAGGCCTGGCCGCGCGTGTTTGCGGCGGGCGAGGTCGAGCTTATCGACCACTCGCTGTTGGTGACGCTTGGCGGTTCCGACTCCGCCCTCAAACCCGTCATGCTCATGGGCCACATGGACGTGGTCCCCGTGGTGCCGGGTACCGAGGCCGACTGGACGCACGCCCCCTTTAGCGGACAGGTGGACGACACCTACATTTGGGGTCGCGGCGCTATCGACATGAAGGATCAGGTCGCAGGCATTCTCGAGGCGGTTGAGTATGCGTTGGCGCACGGCTGGGAGCGCAAGCGTTCGCTGTTGCTCGCCTTTGGCCAGGACGAGGAAACCACGCAGTACGGCGCTGGAGCTATCGGCCGCGTGCTCGAGGAGCGCGGTGTTGAACTTGAATATCTGATCGACGAGGGTGACTACCGTATTGTTTCGGCTGCCGAGTACAACGCGGGCGAGGGTTGGCTCATGCACGCCGACCTGGCTGAGAAGGGTTATGCCGACATTGTGCTCAAGACAAAGAGCGCGGGTGGGCATTCTTCCAACCCCTACGGCGGCACGTCGCTCGAGGTGTTGAGCCGTGCCATCACCGCAATCTGCGATATCGAGTGGCCGACGCGCGTGACCGATCTGCTTGCCGCGCAGCTTGTCGAGCTGGGGCTCTACACGGCGGATGAGATTGCCGCCAACGGGGATGCCATCGTGCGCGAGTGCCTCGCCAGCAAAAAGCTCTATCCGCTGGTGACGACCACCTGCGCGCCCACGCAGATCGAGGGAGGCAGCGCCGGCGCCAACGTAATGCCGCAGGATATGTGGGCCAACATTAACTTCCGCATGCTCGAGGGCACGAGCGTGGCCGACGTTGTGGCGCGCTGCCGTGAGGCGGTTGCCGGGGCGGACCTTGCCGGTCGTGTCGAAGTGGAGCTGGGCCCCGGCAGCTCCGAGCCCTCGCCGTCCCCGCGCATCGGTGGTCCCGGCCTCGAGGCGGTTCGCTCCATCGCCGCCCGCTATTTCCGCGATCCAAAGGGGACGGAGGAAAACGGATCATCCGAGCCGTTGGCGATTGTTCCCTCGACCGTGATCGGCGCGACCGACGCTGCCAACTACCAGCACATTTGCTCCGAATGCATTCGTTTTTCGGCGTTTGTGGTCGACGATGACGAGTGCGACCGCGGCGTCCACGGCACCAACGAGCGCATCACCCGCCGCGCCTACCTCCAGGGCGTACGCTTCCTCATCGCCCTGCTCCATACGCTCTAGAATCCGACAAAGGGACTCTCCCTTTGTCGGATTCCGTGCGGGTTATATGCAGGTTTGCCTGCGCACGCTATCATGTATGGGTTAGACCGCAACTATGTACCCCGTACGCGAAGGGATGCGCATGTATCTGAAGATCGACATGCTCTAGCTGGACTTACCCCCGCAATGGCGCCGTGCGCCCCATCAATTCTGCCGATTTTCACCTTCACGCATATAAAGGAGTCCCGTCATGCGCGACAAGCTCGAAAAGATCATCAAGGCCTACGAGGAGCTCGAGAAAAAGCTTTCCGACCCGGCCGTCGCCTCCGATATCAAGGAGTTCACGCGTCTCAACAAGGAGTACGCGCACCAGTCCGACCTCATCGCTGCCTCGCGCGAGTACATCGGCGCGCTCGATGACATCGAGGCCGCCAAGGAAATGCTCCACGATACTACCGATGCCGATGAGAAGGAGATGCTCCAGATGGACATCTCCGAAAACGAGGCCAAGCTTCCCCAGCTCGAGGAAGACATTAAGTACATGCTCATCCCGAGCGACCCCAACGACGACAAGAACACCATCGTCGAGATTCGCTCCGCCGCTGGTGGCGACGAGGCGGCCATCTTTGCCGGCGATCTGTACAAGATGTATCAGCGCTTCTGCGAGTCGCGCGGCTGGAAGACCACCGTGCTCGACTCCAGCCCCAGCGAGGCCGGCGGCTTTAAGTCCATCGAGTTCAAGGTCGAGGGCGACCGCGTCTACTCCGTCATGAAGTTCGAGTCCGGCGTGCACCGCGTCCAGCGCGTTCCCAAGACCGAGTCCCAGGGCCGTATCCAGACCTCCACGGCGACCGTCGCCGTACTTCCCGAGGCCGAGGAGATCGACGTCCAGATCAACCAGTCCGACCTGCGTATCGACACCTACTGCGCCTCCGGTCCTGGCGGTCAGTGCGTTAACACCACTTATTCCGCCGTGCGCATCACCCACCTGCCCACCAACACCGTGGTGCAGTCGCAGGAACAGCGCTCCCAGATCCAGAACCGCGAAGTCTGCATGCAGATGCTGCGCGCCCGTCTGTACGAGATGGAGCTCGAGAAGCAGCAGGCGGAGCTCGGTGCCGAGCGCCAGAGCCAGATCGGCCACGGCAACCGTTCCGAGAAGATCCGTACCTACAACCAGCCCCAGGACCGCGTGACCGATCACCGCATCGGCTTCAACTCCACCTACAACGGCGTCCTCCTGGGCGACCAGCTCGGCACCGTCATCGAGGCGCTCGCCGCCGCCGAGCGAGCCGAGAAGCTGGCTCAGGCCGTGTAACGGGTTACGCGGTTTTACCAAACCGCGTAACGGCTCGACGCTGCAAGCGCCCCTAAGCGGCAATCTGACGTTCAATCGTCGGTCGCGTACCAAAGTACGCTTCCCTCCTCTTTCACGTCACCTTGCTCGCTTAGGGGCGTTTTCGCTGACTTATGCTCAACCTGCGGCGCCTTAGATGTAGTCATTGGGGACGTTCTTAAATGACTAGGTTGGGTACATTGCTTTGAGATGTTATTCAGTCGGCTGTTATGGCATTTGAGCTGCTTACCTGCTTAAGGTAATTGACGGCATAAGTCCGCTATCGAAAATATTGCTCGAAAAATCGTCCAAGAAGTCGCGGGGCCCTTTTTGGTGCGTCGCGCGTCAAGCGATGTGGCAAGTATTTGGTTAGATATTGGTCAGTTTTGGGGCAACCTTGCCAAAAGCTTGACGAATGCAAATCTAGACGTCGACGAACGAACACTTTGAGCGAGCTCGGTACAAAATTCTGGGCTGATTCTCGATAATCGCCTTCAATCGTCCCTTGCCAAGCGCTGGCCTCGCTTACAATCTGCTCCGACATTCGCGCGCCGCCCGGCGCTTAAGAGGGGAGGACCCCATGGCAAACGAGATCTGGACCATCAAGCGTTGTCTCGAGTGGACCAAGGAGTACCTGGCCGAGCGCGGCGAGGAGCACCCCCGTCTTTCTGCCGAGTGGCTGCTGTGCGCCGCCACGGGCCTGGCGCGCATTGACCTATATATGCGTATGGACGAGACGCTTAACGCGGCCCAGCTCGAGACCATGCATGCGGCCGTCGTTCGTCGCGCCAAAGGCGAGCCGCTACAGTACATTACCGGCAGCACACAGTTTCGCATGATTGACGTCGCGTGCGCTCCCGGTGTGCTCATTCCGCGCCCCGAAACCGAGATGCTCGTCGAGGAAGTCCTCAATTATCTGGATGCCGAGGTGCTGAGCCCCGAGGCTGCTGCCCGTCAGCGTGTTGAGCTGCCTTGGAACGATGAGGTCGAGGAGGCACGCAAGGCCGAGGCCGCGCTGGCAGACGAACGGGCGACTGCCGAGCGCCGTGCCGCTAACCTGACGGCTGCCGATGAGGCGGCGCTAGGCGGCGACGTACTGGGCAGCCGTGCCTATGCCGAGGAACTGGCCGATCGCGAGGCCGAGG
>CABMOY010000020.1 GCA_902388345.1 uncultured Collinsella sp. | reverse complement strand
GACTCGCCCAGAATCATGGCGCAGCTCCCGGCGGGCACGCAGGCACGGACCTCGTCCAGGCCGCGGCCCTCGGCAGAGGACGTCACGATCACACGCACGTCCGGACCCACCAGGCGGCGCGCGCGGTCCAGATCGCGCTCGAGCTCCTCGGCATCGCAGCGATCAGCTTTGGTGAGTACCACCACCGGCTCGGCATCGCAGTCGAGCGCCAACACCAGCGAGCGCGCCACGCGGTCGAGCAGCACCTCACCGGCACCGAGCGCCTGCACGATTAGCACGCTATCCACGTTGGAGCAGAGCACCTGGCGCTCTCCGCGGGCACGGCCGCGCCAACGCTCAAAGCTCGTACGGCGCGGCAGCACGCATTCAATCACGCCCATATCGTGCCCGGGAGCGCGGCGCACCGCCACACGATCGCCCACGGCAGGCAGCAGGACCTCGTCCCCACCGCGCGACTTGGCAAATCCCACGGCATGCTCGGCGCGGAAGGTATCGTCGGCAGTCGCCACCAGCGGAAACCCACGATCCAAGCGCACCACGGCGCCAAGTTGCATCTGCTCGGGCTCCTCGGCATGTGCGCAGAAATCATCAAAGGCAGCCTGCTGAGCTTCATCGACCGGCAGGTCATCAAACGCCGGAACATCCTGCAGCGCGTCAAGCCCCGGTACACTCGCCAGCAACTCCTCAGCAGATGCAGGGGGTTCGGTCGCGAGCTTCCGACGACGATCGCGCTTAGCCCGCGCCCCCGTCGTCTTTTTCTTCGCTTTAGCCTTAGCCTTGCCCACAGATGCCTCCCAGCACAAAACCACACAACTGAGCAGGTATTTTAAATCAAAAAGAGCTGGCCGGGCAAAGCCCGACCAGCTCACAAACTTTCCCTCAGCCAATGGTCCCGAGAGGTTATCCGAAGGCCCGCCCGCCGGGAGGGGTTTCTTCCGAGCGATCCCGCAGCGCGAAGCGCGAGGACCAGCGAGGAAGAAACCCCGCAGGCGGTCGGGCCGGTGGGAAGGATGGCCTTTCGACCTACTCCTTCTCGACCGCGCGCATGATCGCCTTGTAGATCTCCATCAGCGGGATGATCAGGAAGGCCAGGCCCAGGGCAGCGACAACGCCCTTGAGCTCAAGCGTCACGGGGCCAAAGAACATCTCGGCAAGCGTCGGCTGCACGGTCACGATCACCGTCAGCACCAGTGCCAGCGCGGCGGAAGCCCACAGCCACTTGTTCTGCTTCTTCATGGTGAACAGCGACGCACGACGGCTGCGCATATTGAAGCAGTGGAAAATCTCGACCATGTTGAGCGTGATGAACGCCATCATCACGCCTTCCTCGTCGGCATTGCCGGCGATCATATCGGCGATGTGGATGTAGCCCATGTCAAAGTACACGCCCACAAAGAAGCTCGCCAGCACCAGCGCGGTGATGATTAGGCCCTGGACCACGCAGTCCAGACCCATATGTCCGGCAAAGACACCGTCCTTGGCGTTGCGCGGCTTGCGCTTCATGATGTCGCCCTCGGCATCCTCCATGCCCAGCGCGAGCGCGGGGAAGCAGTCGGTGACCAGGTTCACCCACAGCAGCTGCACCGGCTGGAAGATGGTAAAGCCGATGAGCGTGGCGATAAACACCGAGAACACCTCGGCAAGGTTGGCCGAAAGCAGGAACTGGATGACCTTGCGGATGTTGTCGTAGATGCGACGACCCTCTTCGCAGGCGCCGATGATGGTAGCGAAGTTGTCATCGGCAAGTACCATGTCGGCGACGTTCTTGGTGACGTCGGTACCGGTGATGCCCATACCAACGCCAATGTCGGCGCGCTTGATGGACGGGGCGTCGTTGACGCCGTCGCCCGTCATGGCCACGATCTGGTCGCGCGACTTCCAGGCCTCGACGATGCGTGTCTTGTGCTCGGGCTGGACGCGGGCGTACACGCCGTAGTCCTCGATGTGCGCGTCGAGTTCCTCGTCGCTCATGCGATCGAGGTCGGCACCGGTGATGGCCTGGCTGCGATCGGCGACGATGCCCAGCTGCTTGGCGATGGCCACGGCGGTGTCGATGTGGTCGCCCGTGATCATGACGGTGCGGATACCGGCGTCGTGCGCCTCGTGGATAGCGTCGGCCACCTCGGGACGGACCGGGTCGATCATGCCGGACAGGCCACAGAAGACCAGGTCATGCTCGAGCGCAGCGGGGCTGCAGTCGTCGGGAACCTCGGTGTAGGTGCGGCTTGCCAGCGCCAGTACGCGCAGGGCCTCGTCGGCCATGGCCTTGTTGGCGGCCACGAGCTCGGCGCGGCGCTCCTCGGTCAGCGGCACAACCTTATCGCCCTCGTAGATATGGGTACACAGGCCAATCACCACGTCGGGCGCACCCTTGGTGTACTGCTCGTACTCGCCGTCCAGGGTCTCGACGACCACGGACATCATCTTGCGGCCGGAGTCAAACGGGGCCTCGCCCACGCGCGGGTGCTCGGCAGTCAGGCCGGTGAGCCCCGCCTTGCCGGCGTCGTTGACGAGCGCGCACTCAGTCGGCTCGCCCACGGCCTCGCCCAGCTCCTCGTCCCACTGAGCATCGGAGCACAGGGCCATACCGGCCAGGAACTTCTCCTTGGGCGCGGCGAGCTCGTGCTTGACGACGGTCATCTTATTCTGGGTAAGGGTGCCGGTCTTGTCGGAGCAGATGGTCTGTGTGCAGCCAAGGGTCTCGACAGCAGAGAGCTTGCGGATAATCGCCTGGCGCTTGGCCATCTTGGTCACGCCAAGCGAAAGGACGATGGTCACGACGGCAACAAGGCCCTCGGGGATGGCGGCGACGGCGAGCGAGACGGCAACCATAAAGGTGTCGAGCAGGGCAGTCGGATCGGTAAGGACGTTGCCCACGCCGTGGCGGAGGATGTCAACGCCAAAGATGACGACGCAGATGACGATCACCATGATGGTGAGGATGCGGCTGAGCTCGGCGAGCTTCACCTGCAGCGGCGTGAGCTCTTCCTTGGCCTCGGCCAGGGCGCCGGCGATCTTGCCCATCTCGGTGTTCATGCCGGTGCCGACCACGACGGCGCGACCACGGCCGTACACGACGGTGGAGCCCATATAGCACATGTTCTTACGGTCGCCGAGCGGCACGTCGTCGGTGCCGGCGGCGAGCTCGATCACGTTGGCATGCTTCTCGACGGGCACGGACTCACCGGTGAGCGCGGCCTCTTCGATCTTCATCGTGGCGCTCTCGAGCACGCGGCAGTCGGCCGGAACGGAGTCGCCCGCCTCGAGCATGATCACGTCGCCGGGCACGAGCTCGGCGCTCGGCAGGTGCACGAGCTTGCCGTCGCGTAGCACCTTGGACTGCGCCGCACTCATCTCCTGCAGGGCCTCGAGGGCCTCCTCGCTCTTGGCTTCCTGGACCACGCCCAGCACCGAGTTGACGATAACGACGAACATGATGATGGCAACATCGGCAAAGTCGGGCTCGCCCTTGACCATGCCCGTGAGCGCACTGATGACGGCGGCAACGATCAGCATGATGACCATAGGGTCAGCCATCTGTTCAAAGAAACGCTTCCACAGCGGCGTCTTCTCAGCTTCCTCGAGCTTGTTAGGGCCTGTCTTGGCGAGGCGCGACGACGCCTCGTCGTTGCTCAGGCCGAGGTTCTCATCGACACCTTGGTCGCTGAGCACCTCCGCCGCGGCGGACAGGTATTCCTTTTGCATATAGAGTCCCCTCCTGGGATTCGGGCCACTCAGCAGATTGATGCCCGATCATAATTCCCAGGAGAAGGGCAAGGGCTCATCAAGGCTGCCGTGCTGAGCGGCAGTTGATAGTGGAGCTATGGTACCCCAAAGCGACGCGTCTAGCCAAAACAATCGGTTTGGAAATATGGTCCGCACGCAACGGTGCAGACCGTGTGATGCTCAACATTGGTAAAACGTTTTTTCTTCGGCACATCGCCAAACTGACATATCGCCCAGATAGCAGCGGTTGGAGTGGTTGGTAAAGATTTTTCATATACCGTTTTTCCCGCAAAAAATGAACTTCCATTTCGGCATACGGTCGATTTTTTGGGGTATTCGGTCGGCATTTCGTTATAATCATCTCGGTTTTATTTCTTATGGTTTATCTATCAGCGCAAGACGATGTCAGATGGAGGTCTGAATGTACAAGCGCACTAAGATTGTATGCACCATGGGTCCCGCCTGCGATAGCGACGAGACCATCCGCGAGATGATCAAGGCGGGCATGAACGTCGCCCGTTTTAACTTCTCGCACGGCTCCTACGACGAGCACCACGGTCGCATCGAGCGCGTCCGCCGTATTTCCAAGGAGCTCGGTCTGCCTGTCGGCATCCTGCTCGACACCAAGGGCCCCGAGGTCCGCACCGGCCTTCTGGTCGACGGCAAGAAGGTTGCCGTCAAGACCGGCGATAAGATCGTCGTCACCGCTCAGCCCACGTCCGAGGATTTCCACGGCACCGCTGAGCACATCTCCCTCGACTACCTGGCTCTGCCTTCCGAGGTCGAGAAGGGCTCCCTCATCCTGATCGATGACGGCCTGGTTGCCCTCGAGGTCGAGTCCGTCAGTGGCCAGGACATGACCTGCGTCGTTAAGAACGACGGCCTGATCGGCGAGCGCAAGGGCGTCAACATGCCCAACGTCAACATCTCGCTGCCCGCCATCACCGAGCGCGATCGTCAGGACATCCTCTTTGGCCTGACCGAGAACATCGACTACATCGCCGCTTCCTTCATCCGTGACGGCGAGTCCGTCCGCGGCATCCGCGAGCTTTGCCGCGAGAACGGCGGCGAGCACGTGACGATCTTCCCGAAGATCGAGTGCGCCTTGGGCGTCGAGAACTTCGACGAGATTCTCGAGGCTTCCGACGGCATCATGGTCGCCCGTGGCGACCTGGGCATCGAGATCAAGCCCGAGCTCGTTCCGCACATCCAGAAGGAGATCATCGCCAAGTGCAACGCGGCCTACAAGCCCGTTATCACCGCTACGCAGATGCTCGACTCCATGCAGCAGAACCCGCGCCCGACGCGCGCCGAGGTTGCCGACGTTGCTAACGCCATTTGCGACGGCACCGACGCCGTTATGCTCTCTGGCGAGTCCGCTGCCGGTAAGTACCCGGTCGAGGCCGTCAAGATGCAGGCCAGCATTGCTCTCGAGACCGAGAAGTACCTCCCGGCCCACGCTCCGCTCGAGGTTCCGGCCGATGCTCACGGCACCCGCGTCGTCAACAACGTTGTGGGTATGTCCGCTGTGAACATGGCCACCACCGTTGGCGCCAAGTGCATCACCGTGCCGACGACCACCGGTCGTACCGCTCGCCTGATCTCGCACTTCCGCCCCAACATGCCGATCTGCGCGTTCTCCCGCCACGAGTGGGCCGTCCAGCAGATGATCATGTACTGGGGCGTTATCCCGCACCAGGCCGAGATTACCCAGGGCACCGTCAACGGCACGATCGTCAAGGCGATCGAGACCGCTAAGGAGCTCGGCTACGTCGAGGCTGGCGATTTGACCGTCGCTACCGCCGGCGATCCCCGCATGAGCGTCCAGCTCGAGGACAAGGTCTCCTCGACCAACGTCGCTTACGTCGCTCAGGTGCGTTAAGTCGTACTTGCAAGCATGTTTGCATTGCAAAGGGCCCGGAAGGCTTCGCCTTCCGGGCCCTTTTTCTGTGTCAATGCCGGCACACGGCAAAACACGCACCCATTTCTTTACCAAAAGCGCGAAATCCACCTTTCGAGGCCCAAAAATAAAGTCCCAAGCGCTAAAAGTGTTCGCCCGATGGCGAAACCACACCTTACCCGACGCTGCTAAATCGTTTTAGCAAGAGCCAGATCGACCGCGTTTTCGGAAGTATGCGGCAAATTCTGAGACCTCCGAGCACACCCCGTTTTTTCGCAACAAAATGCCTGATAAACTGGCCTCAAAAGCCAGGTCTGCTCACAGGGTTCAGATTTTGCCGCATACTTCCGAATTGACGCTGGCATCGCACGGTCCAAAAGCACATTTCGACCAGGAGGATATCATGGACCTGACGCTATGCGGTCAATCCGCTTTTTACTATCACTGTATCCCGCCGCAGGTATTAGGGCTTTACCCCGCCATTAGCCTTGGCAATATGGATCGCAGATGTTGCGGCCTCGGAAGTCATGCAGTTGTAAAAGACCTACTTCACGCACCGCTTCACAGGTTTGTATTCACTCGAGCACAATCCGGGTCGCGAAGCCTGTTTAAATCGCACCTCCTGACCCAAGAGCCGCCTCCCGGGTCGTTTAGGCAAACTGAACATGGATTTGATGTCACGTCGCCCGAGTTTACGCTGCTCAGCCTTGCTACGCAGGTCTCACGCAACCAGCTACTCATGGCTTGCTACGAGATGTGCGGCTCCTTTGCAGTGTTTAAGCCCTGCGAGCGAACGCAACAACATCTTGATGAAGCTATTTCGCTTAAGCTCATTCCACCCAACTGCTGCTGGGAGCGTGTTGTCGACACCAAGGGCAATGACACCAATTTGTGGAAGCGCCCGCCGCTCCTCAGCGCGGCGGATATCGCCGCGTTCGCCAAGCAGGCTGCAGGCCTGCGCGGCGTTAAACAACTGCGCTGGGCGGCCGAGCACATGACGGGGCAGACCGCCTCGCCCTTCGAAGTACAGGCCTCTATGCTTGTCTCGCTCCCCCGCAACGAGGGCGGCATGGGCATCAACATCGCAAACAACGTGCGCATCCCACTCAGCGACGCCGCGCGCTCACTGTATGACAAAACCTGCTGCTACGCCGATATCCTCATAGAGAGCAACACCGACAGCATGGGCGTCATCTTGGAATGCCAAGGCCGCTCCGCCCACGATGGCGAAGCCGCAAGTCTCTCCGATGCCGAGCGCACCACCGCCCTCACAAGCATGGGCTATGACGTTATCCAGATAACCTATGAGCAAATCAAAGACACGAAGAGCTTTAACAACATCGCCGAACTCATCCATAAAAAGGCAGGGCTCCCCTACATCCCAAAGACCGATCAGAAACGCACCACCGAAGATGCCCTGCGGCGGGAGCTATTGGTCGATTGGGATGAGCTGTTCGCCGTCAAGCCGGCCGGCTAGCAGCTAGCGATCAGGGGGACTGCGGGAACGTCAGAAGCAGCAACGCGAGCCGCAAATCCCGCCTCGGTCAGCTCGATGACCTCGGTAAACGTTGCATCGAAAAACTCCTCGGTTAGCAGGCGATACGGCGGATGATCGGGCTCGCCGGGGTTTTCGCGTACAATCTCGTGCATGACGCCGATAGTCTTGAGCACATATTCTTTATGGATGGGATACTGCCCAAAACGCGTCGCAGCGGTATAGAGGCGATCGGTCGCACGCGGAATGGAAACGATGCCCAGCGTCTTGCCAAACCAGTCAAAATCGCCCTGCTTTTTAATGCGGAATTCCTCGCACGGCTTGCCGCCGTGTGCTTCCAGATACTGGTTCACACGCGTGTTCCATACCGTGTCGGCCACCAGATGCGACCAGACGCCCAGCGTTAAATCGAGCAGCGACTGCGCCACATCTTCGGACGCAAGCGAGAACTCACAGGCGCCGGGACCGACAACCGGCTCGGCATCCCTGTAGCGCTGAGGATAGTGCACGCGGTTCAGTCGCTCGCGCTCCTCGACAATCGAGGTAGCCTCAGCAGGTTCGCCCGCGGGTGCGCCTTTAAGCAGCGGCGTCACATAGGTATCCCAGAACTCGTGCTCGCGTGGTTTGGGGATAGGCTCGGGCTTAGCAAAGTGCGTGATGCGGTACGGGATGGGATCGGCAATGCCGGGAACCATGTAGCCCACAAAGATGTCCGGAACCACGCAGCCAAACAAAAAGGCATTGCGGTCGCGCACGCTATCGGCAAGCACGCTAGCACGTGTCAGCAAGCGCTCCGTTTGAGCGATATGAATGTTCCAGCTTGGCATAGCAACCCCCATAAAAAACCTGGATAACTATACCATCACGGCAAAGCCGCGCGGGCGGCTACGCATCCTCTACGCAGCAACTATTCCGCAGCACCGCTCTCGGTTCCATACGACGGCGAAGGCGCCTCGACCACATGGTGATATCGATCGATATAGATGGCACGGGCCCCCAAGCGGCGCACCAAATCTTGATGGTGCGTACTCATCAAAACCGTCTTACCGGCAGCAACGTAGGCCAGCAAAAAGTTGACTACGATGTCGCACGAGTCCTCATCGAGCCCGTTGGTGGGCTCATCGAGCACTAGGATATCGGGGTTCATCGATACGACTGCCGCCAGCGCAACGCGCTTCTTTTGCCCGCCCGAAAGCTGATAGGGCGAGGCATCGACCAGATCGGCAACCTGGAACAGCTCCATGGCATCGCGGACGCGGCGCTCGAGCTCGTCTGTCGGCAGCCCCATCTGCGCGGGGCCAAAAGCAACTTCCTCGCCCACCGTAGCGCAGAACAGCTGGGCGTCGGCATTCTGGAACACAAAGCCCACGCGCTGATGGAACCGCTGAGCGGCTGCGGAATCCTTGAGATATGCCGCATCGATCACGTGCCCGTCAAACAGGCACGCACCCGCGTCCGCTAGTTCAAGACCGTTGATAAGGCGCATAATCGTCGTCTTACCGCAGCCGTTGGGACCGAGTAGGGCAACGAGTTCACCACGATCGACCTGCAGCGACACACCATCGACAACCGTATGCCCCGCATAGGAGAACACCACGTCGCGAAACTCGATGAGCGGCACGCTCTTGGCGCCAGTAGCACCGCTCGCGCCCATCACGCCATTCGTATCGTTTGCCAAAACGTCGCCCTTCCCTATCCACATCGACGGCTCGGCCGCCCGCGCTACAGCACCACGCACAACACGGCGAGCAGCACCACGACGGCCGCATAAACCGCATCGCGCCAGCCAAAGCCGCTCCGCCCGGGCGCCGGGTACGCACCGGCAAAGCCGCGGCAGAGCATAGCCTCGTCCATCGTGTGGCTGCACTCCATCGCCTTGATAAAGGTCATGCCCATGATACCCGCCAGCGAGTCGGTGCGCGAAAATCCCTCAGGCGCACGGCCAACGCTGCGCAGCATGACCGATTCGCACAGATCGTGCGCCGTGCGTCCCAGCACCTCGATATGCTTGAGTGCCATATCAAAGGTAAAGATGACCTCGTCGGGCAGGCGCAGCATCTTAAGCGCCGCCGACATGCGACTCCAGGTGAGCGTCCACGAAACGCCCAGCACCAGCGACACGTTAATGAACGTCTTGAGTGCAATCTTGAGCATGGCGCCCGCGGCAGACGCGCCCAGCAGCAGGGCAGGCAGTGCCAGAACCACCGCAAGCCCCGTGGCGCCGAGCGCCGGTACAAAGGTCGCACGCAGCCCGCGAGCGGGGCGCACCGCGACCAACACCAGCGCGATAGCCGCCATCAGCATCAGGTACAGCGGGCTCTGCGTCAGACACACGCACAGGACGCAGACGAACATCCCCACCAGGCGCACCGGAGCCGAAACGCAAGAAAGGGCGCGGTCGACCATCGACCCGCCCTCGTGCGCGCCCCCACCCAGGCGAACCCGCTCAAGCAGGCTCGCCAGGTGCAGGACGTTCTTTTGCATCACACGATGCCGAGCCCCCGCGGGCTCGTAACGCTGCTCGACCGCAAGCCAGCTAGGCAGCTCGGCTATTGCCATGAGCACCGCTTTCCTTGACCGTCAGCGAGATCAGACGGAATGCGATGGTGAGCACCGCCACGCCAATCACGCCCGAAAGGATATACATGGTAGCCTGGCCGGCAAAGCCAAGGCCTTGCTCCTCGGAATAGGCCTGCAGATAATCGCCCGTGGGCAGGGCATCGGCAAAGGTCGGGGTATCGAGACCGACCGAAGCCTGCAGGCTGTCATCGCCAGCCTCTTGAACGGCGGTCGCGGCGCCCTCGGCGTCCCACTCACCCCAGGCGTCACCCGTGGCCAGCAGGCCCAGCGGTGTTGCTACGACAAGCACGGCAACCAGGATGAGCGTGGGGACCAGCGAGGTCTTCTTGGCGGCAACGCCCTCGGCAGCAAGTTGGCCATCGACGGCCTCGGGCCCGACAATGATGCTCGGCGCCGTCTTCTTAATGAAACCGTAGATCGCGGCCGTCGCCACGCCCTCGATCACGCCGGCAACCAGCATATGCGGGATCAACATGGCCGGAATAGCCACGGACAGCGGGAAGGGGCAGTACAGCGGCGCGCCCGAAGCATTGGTAAAGAGCATCGGCTGAATACCAAACTCGATTGCCGCGCACAGGGCCGCCAGGCACAGGCCGACCCAGCCGCTTACGATGGCAGAAACTGAGGTGCCCCAGCTCTTGTCGTGCAGACGGCTGTTGAGCGCACGGAACACGATAGCAGCGACAAACGGCAGCACAAAGGCCATGTTAAAGCAGTTGGCGCCAAACGACAGAACGCCGCCGTCTCCAAACAGCAGCGCCTGCAGCGCCAGCGCGACCGAGACAGCGATAGCCGCAGCCTCGGGGCCCAGCAGCAACGCGATGAGCGCGCCGCCAACAGCGTGACCAGTGGTGCCACCGGGCAGCGGCACGTTGAACATCATGAGCAAGAAGGAGAACGCGGCGCAAATGCCCAAGAACGCCATATGCTCGCGATCGAGCGTGGCGCGCACCTTTTTGATGCAGTGGACCCATACGGGCACCATCGCCACCGCCATAACGGCATCGGTCTGCGGGGACAGGTAGTTGTCTGGAATGTGCATATACGCCTCCCGGTTGTCGGCGCACAGAATTGCAACGCCGCTTGAATCACCTTGCCAGTGTTACGCATTGCCAGATTCGTAACACGCCGCGGGCTATCATAGCAAAACGGCGCGCTGCCGACAAAGCAGCACGCCGTTATGTAATGCGTGTGTCATATATGCAGGCTCAGCGATGCCTTTTCCGAACACCGCGGTCACGCAGAGCCCACAGCAACCGCCATCAGGCCCTACGCTCCCAGCGCAAGTCCTAGCCGCGGACCTCGCCGTTCACACCCTTGCACACCTTGGTGACGATCTTCTGGTGCGCCTTCTCGACCTCTTCGCTGGTGAGCGTGTGGTCGTCGGAGCGATACGTAAGCGCGAAGGCCATGGACTTCTTGCCCGCACCGATGCGGATGGGATCGCGGTAGACGTCGAACAGGCGCACGCCCTCGAGCAGCTTGCCTCCGGCACTCGTAATACGACGCTCAAGATCCTCGCAGGTCACAGTGTTGTCGACCACGATAGCGAGGTCGTGCTCAACGGCCGGGTACTGCGAGAACTCACGGTAGTTCTCCTGGTTGCGGGCGCCCTTGATCAGCTTGTCCAGATCGAGCTCAAAGGCAACGACGACCTCGTCAATGCCCATAGCCTCGCGTGCCTCGGGGTGGATCTCGCCAACCCAGCCCAGCACGGTACCGCCCGAGAGCACCTCGGCAGCACGACCCGGCTGCAGGAAGGCATAGCTCTCGCCCTCGACGGGACGGAAGCGAACCTTCTCGATGCGCAGCTGGGCGAGCAGCTCCTCGACAATACCCTTGCCAAAGAAGAAGCGCAGCTTGCGGTACTTCATGTTCCAGGACTGCTCGCTCCACTGGCCCGAGAGCACACCCGCCACGGACTTGGTCTCCTTGGGCAGGCTGGCGTTCTCGCGACCGTGGAACAGGCTGCCGACCTCGTACAGGTGCACGTTGGGCGTGCCGTGGGCCTCGTTATAGGCCACGGATTGCAACAGGCCCGGCAGCAGCGAACGACGCATCTCGGTCTGCTCGGCTACCAGCGGGTTCATGAGCACCACGGGGCAGCCGCGGCCCTCGGTGGACATGCCGATCTTCTCCAGGTCGCCCGGGGCGGCAAAGCCAAAAGTCGTGGTCTCGTTGAGGCCGCAGGCGCGCAGGATTTCGCCGACCTTGCGGGTGAGCTTCTGCTCGCGGGTCAGGCCGCCGATGTGGTTCTTGGCAGCCGGGATGGTCGCCGTCACACGGCCCATGCCCCATAGGCGCAGGACCTCCTCGATCAGGTCAATCTCGCGCGGCAGGTCGGGACGGAAGCTCGGCGGGGTAACCATAAAGTCCTCGCCGTCGCGCTCGACGGTGCAGCCCAGACGGGTAAGCGAACGCTCGATAAAGTCGGGCTCGATGTCGGCACCGCAGATGGCATGCACGCGGGCCAGGCGCAGCTTAATGCTGTCGATGGTCTTGGGCGCGGGGAAAACATCGACATAGCCGGGAGCAACCTCGCCGCCGGCGATCTCCTCGATGAGCGCGCAGGTAACGTTGGCGACATCCACGCAGCCAGTCTCGTCAACCTGGCGCTCAAAGCGAATGGAGGCGTCGGAGATCAGCGACAGATCGCGGCTGGTGTGCGAGGTGCGACCGGCGTTGAAGCAAGCGCTCTCGACCATCACGTCGACGGTGTCGTCCTCGATCTCGGAATCCATGCCGCCCATAACGCCGGCCAACGCCACGGGGCGCTCGCCGTCGGTGATAAGGCCCATGCCGGCGTCGAGCACGCGCTCTTCGCCATCGAGCGTCGTGAATTTCTCATCCTGCTGGGCGGCGCGAACCACCACGCGACGGTGGCCATCGCGCTCGGCAAAGGTGTCCAGGTCAAAGGCGTGCAGCGGCTGACCGGTGAGCATCATCACGTAGTTGGTGATGTCGACGATGTTGTTGTGCGGACGCACGCCCAGGGCGTTAAGGCGCTTGACCATCCAGTCGGGCGACGGGCCGACCTTCACGTTGCGCACGATGCGAGCGACATAGCGGTCGCACAGGCCCTCGTCGGCAATCTCGACGGAAAGCTCGTCGTCGGTCGCGCGGCCGGTCTCGGCCTTGATGGCGGGCAGCTCAACGTGGAAATCGCGATCGAAGATGGCGCCGGTCTCGCGGGCCATGCCGATCATGGACAGGCAGTCGGGGCGGTTGGGCGTGATCTCGCAGTCGAGCACAGTATCACTCGAGCCCACATACTCGGCAAACGGCATGCCGCAGGGCGTATCCTCGGGCAGGATCATAATGCCAGAGTGGTCGCCGCCCAGGCCGAGCTCGCGTGCGGAGCAGTTCATGCCCATGGACACGACGCCGCGAAGCTTGCTCTTCTTGATCTTGACGTCGCCGGGCAGAACTGCGCCGATCATGGCCGTGACGATGTGATCGCCGGCCTCGAAGTTCTGCGCGCCGCAGACGATCTGCAGCGGAGCGGGATTGCCGTCGGCGTCGAGGTTCTTGTCACCCACGTCGACCGAGCACACATACATATGGTCGCTATCGGGGTGCGGGGTCTTGGTGAGCACCTTGGCGGTCACCACGTGGTCGAAGGATTCTCCCACGGTGTCAATCGCCTCGACCTCGGTGCCGGTACGGATATATTCGTCCGAAAGGGTCTTGGGATCCTCCGGAATATCGATCATGGTCTTGAGCCAGTCGTAAGAAACGCGCATCTAACTGGTCTCCTTTCATAAATGCGGCTTTGAGCCAAAAACTGCAACGGAGACGGGTTTTCCAAGTGCCGCAGATTGCCTTGAAAGAGGAGGGCCGCGTACTTAGGTACGCAACCGACGATTGAAAGGCAAGGTGCGGTGCTTGGGAAAGCCGCCGGGCCTAGAACTGATTTAAGAAGCGCATATCGCCTGTCATGAGCGTTCTGAGGTCCGGCAGGTCGTAGCGCAGGGCCGCGACGCGCTCGGCGCCAATGCCAAAGGCGAAGCCGGTATACTTCTCGGGGTCGATGCCGCAGTTGATAAGAACGTTGGGGTCGACCATGCCGCAGCCCAGGATCTCGATCCAGCCGCTGTGCTTGCAGAAGTTGCAGCCCTTGCCGCCGCACACGTGGCAGCTCACGTCCACCTCGCAGCTGGGCTCGGTGAAGGGGAAGAAATGCGGGCGGTAACGCGTCTTGCGATCCTCGCCAAACATGCACTTAACAAAGTAGTCGAGCGTGCCCTTCAGGTCGCCAAAGGTGATGCCCTCGTCGACGACCAGGCCCTCGATCTGGTTGAACTGCGGCAGGTGGCAGGCATCGGCCGTGTCGGGACGGTAGACGGTGCCCGGGCAGATCATGTAGATGGGCGGCTTTTGCGACTCCATGGTGTGGATCTGCACGCCCGAGGTCTGGGTGCGCAGCAGCACGTCGGACTCGCCGTGGGCGTGAGCCTCGGGGTGCGCGACGCTGCCGGGGTTGTTGTCGACCACGTAGAAGGTATCGCGGGCCGAGCGGCTCGGGTGATCCATGGGGGCGTTGAGCGCGGTGAAGTTGTAGTAGGAGGTGTCGACCATGGGACCGGACTCGACGGTATAGCCAATACCGCAGAAGATGTCCTCGGCCTCCTCGATAATCTGCTTGATCAGGTGCTGGTGACCGATCTGCGGACGGATGCCCGGCAGCGTGATGTCGACGGCATCGTGCTCGAGTGCGTGTTTAAGGGCGGCGGCCTTCATCTCGGTGGTGCGCTCGTCGAGCATGCCCTCGATCAGCTGACGCATCTCGTTGGCGCGCTTGCCCATGACGGGACGATCCTCGGGGGCGAGCTTGCCCATCATGCGCATCAGGCCGGTGATGCGGCCCTTGCGGCCGAGCAGCGCGACGCGCGCGGCCTCGAGCTTCTCGGCGTCGTCGGCGCCTGCGACGAGCTCCTTGGCCTCTTCCTCGAGTTTGACCAGATCATCAATCAGACTCATGTCTTCCCTTTCGTCTCTCGCGCATCCACTTGCCGCGGCGGCTGGAGCCACCCGGAGCTGCGGATGTGCGGCCCGGTTCGGTAACAAAAAAACCGCCCTCGGGCATGTGCATTGCCCAAGGACGGTTGAATTCCGCGGTACCACCTTGTTTGACCCGGCGGATGTCTGGCCCGCCGCGCCCACTCTGTGCCCCTTGTCGCGAGGCTCACGGCTTCCCTACTGGGGCTTCGCCGCCGCTGGCCGCGTGCCCGTTGAGGTCGCTGCTCGGGAGTGAACGCTTGGCCCTTGTCACCGCAGGAAGGCTCGCAGCCCATGACCTTCCCTCTCTTGCCGGCGACGCGGCGGGCAAAACCCTCTCCGTCAACGCATTGGGCTATAGGATAACACATTCTGCGTGTGCATCGCCGCGTTCCGTTTTGTTCGCACTGGGTACAAGGCAGGTAGCTGTGCAAACTGGCCGCGCGCCCACCCGAAGCGCTCGGCTCACGAGATCAAGGATATGGTATGGGAAAGAAACTCGATAAGAAGGCCGAGCCTGCAGCGGGCAAGACATCCAAAGGCATGAAGGTCGATAAGGCCGTCAAAAAATTCCGCAAGCTCGAAGGCAAGCTGTGGACTCGTGAGTACCTGCTCAAGATTGCCGAGTTTGACGGCGCGACCATTGCCCCCGCCAACGGCGCAGCAGCGCGTGCCGACGCCATGGGCACGCTTGCCGGCGAGCATCACAAGCTGCTGACCAGCGAGAAGTCCGTTGAGCTCGTACGCTCGTTAGCGCGCGAGACCGTCGCCGGCGGCAAAATCGACGACCCTCAGCTGCTCGACGAGATCCGTGTGCTCGGCCGCGATCAACGTGAGGCCAGTGCCATCCCCACCGAAGAAGCCGAGGCCTGGACCAGGCTCACCTGCGAGGCGGACGCCGTGTGGCGCAAGGCCAAGGCAGCCAACGACTGGGCGAGCTTTGAGACCTATGTGGATAGAATCGTCGCCCAACTTAAGCATCAGGCCGAGCTCATGGACCCCAAGCGCGATCCATACGACGTTTGGCTCGACCAGTATGAGCGCGGCCTTTCCGCCAAGAGCTTCGACGCGTTTTGCGACGAGGTCAAGGCCACGGTCGTGCCGCTCGTGCACGCCATCGGCGAGCGCGGCCAGCAGCCGGCTGCCGACTTTTTGCACGCCCACGTGCCCGAGGCTGCCCAGCGCGCCATGAGCTTCGACCTTATGAAGCTTGTCGGCCTGGACCTGGACGACACCACGCTTGCCTTTACCGAGCATCCGTTTAGCGAGGGCTTTGCCGTGGGTGATGCGCGCATCGCGACGCACATCTACGAGGACGACTGCATCTCCAACGTCTACAGCATCATCCACGAGGCGGGGCACACCATGTACGAGCTGGGCGTCAATCCCGCCTACGCGCGCACCTGCCTGGAGGGCGGCACCTCCATGGGCATCCACGAGAGCCAGAGCCGCTTTTTCGAGAACACCGTGGGTCGCAGCCGCGCCTTTATGGGCCCGCTGCTCGAGGTGCTGCGTCGTCACGCGCCCGAGGTCTACGGCGACGTCGACGAAGACACGCTCTACCGCGCCGTGAACATCGCGCAGCCGTCGTTGATCCGCACCGAGGCCGACGAGCTCACCTATCCGCTGCATATTATGGTGCGCTACCAGATTGAGCGTATGCTGTTTGCCGGCGAGGCTGCGGCCAAGGACATCCCCGCGCTTTGGAACCGCTTTATGGACGAGTACCTGGGCATTCCCGTTCCCGACGACACGCACGGCTGCCTGCAGGATACGCATTGGAGCGGCGGTTCGTTTGGCTACTTCCCCACGTATGCGCTGGGTAGCGCCTACGATGCCATGTTTGTGCCGGCCATGTGCCGCGACGGCGTCGACCTTACCGGTGCCTGCGCGAGCGGCGATCTGGCGCCCGTCCGCGCCTGGCTGGGCGAGCACATTTGGCAGTGGGGCCGCGCCAAAGACGCGCCGGAACTCATCAAGGGCGCCTGCGGCATGGCCTTTGACGCCCGCTACTACTGCAGCTACCTGCAGGACAAGTTCACCACACTGTACGAGCTGTAAGGATTGACCAGCACGCCATCGCCAACGCCAACTATGTTGACGCCAATGTCTTGGCAACGTCAGCGAAAACGACCCTAAGCGAGCAAGGTGACGTGAAATGAAAGGGCGCTGACCTTCTGGTCGCGCCCTTGAAATTGAACGTCAGATTGCCGCTTAAGGGCGTTTGCAGCGTCGAGCAGTTACGCGGTTTGGTAAAACCGCGTAACTACAGAGCCTCGAGTGCGTTGGCGATGCGCTTCATGGCGGCATCGGCGGATGCTTGGTCGGGCGCCTCGGCCAGCACGCGGATAACCGACTCGGTTCCGCTCTTGCGTACGAGCACGCGGCCCTCGCCTGCCAGCGCAGCCTCGGCCTCGGCGATGGCGTTCTGCACGCCCATGTTCTCGAGCGCGGCGTCCTTGTCCGCCACGCGCACGGCCACCTGCGCCTGCGGTAGCAGCTTGCACGGAGCCGTGAGCTGCGAGAGCGTCTCGCGCTCGGCGCGGATCACTTCCATCACGCGCAGCGAGGGCATAATGCCGTCGCCCGTGCGCTCGATATCGCCAAAGATCGTATGGCCCGTCTGCTCGCCGCCCAGGCTGTAACCGCCCTCGCGCATCTTGGCATACACGTGGCGGTCGCCCACACCGCTGGTCACGGCACTTAGGCCGGCAAGCTCCAACGACTTGATCAGGCCAAAGTTGCTGGCAATCGTCGGAACCACGGTACCGCCCGAAAGGCGACCGTGCTTGTTCAGGTACACGCCGCACACGTACAGGATCTGGTCGCCATCGACCACGCGGCCGCGCTCGTCCACGGCCAGGCAGCGGTCGGCATCGCCGTCATAGGCAAAGCCCACGTCCAAGCCCTGCTCCACCACGTGGCGCTGCAGACGCTCCATATGCGTGGAGCCGCAGTCGACGTTGATGTTAAAACCATCAGGCGCGGCATTGATCACGCGCACGTCGGCGCCCAGCGCGTCGAACACCGGCTTGGCCACTGAGGACGCCGAGCCGTTGGCGCAGTCGATGCCAATCTTGACGCCCTGCAGCGAAAAGTTCGCGCTGGCGATGAGCGAGGCAATGTAGCGGTTGCGGCCCTGCATGTAGTCCACCGTGGCGCCGATGTGGTTGCCCGTGGCCAGCGGCACCTCGCTCTTGCCATCGACGTAGTCCTCGATGAGCTCCAGTACGTCCTCGTCCATCTTAAAACCGTCGCTATTGACGAGCTTAATGCCGTTATCGCAAAACGGGTTGTGGCTCGCGCTGATCATGATGCCGCAATCGAAGCAGCCTTCCACGGTCTGATGCGCTACACCCGGTGTGGGGATCACGTGCAGCATATAGGCGTCCGCACCGCTCGCGACCAGGCCACCCACCAGCGCCGCCTCGAACATATAACTCGAGCGACGCGTGTCCTTACCCACGATGACGCGCGCCTTGCGCTCGCGGTTGGCGCCGTAATACCAGCCCACAAAACGGCCAATCTTATAAGCGTGCTCTACCGTCAGCCCAACGTTAGCCTCACCGCGAAAGCCGTCGGTGCCAAAGTACTTCATGCGCTCTCCTTACAAAATAGGGGCGAACAGATTGCCTGTCCGCCCCAAAATGGTACTCGATTATCTGCGCTACCAGAAAAACCCTACGCCGACGCGCTGTCGCGAGCCGCCTGGCATGTAGGAGTCTGACGCAGCGTAAGCGGCTTGTCCCCCGCCTCGGCTGACGTGGTCAGCGTATATGTGATCGTCGTCGTCTCGCCAGCATGCAGGTCAACGGTGCCCGAATAGAAGGGGATTCCATGCCACGTAGCGGCGCCAAGACCAAACTGGGTGCCCTCGACGGTCAGATCAGTAATGTTGCCGCCCGTCGGGGCAAACAACGAGACATTCAGACGCTCGTCGTCGCGCGCGGCATCGGGCGCGCTCGCCGCGACGTAGTCGGGCAGCTTGCCGGCCTCCTCCTGCGTCATGATGTTCGTCAGGGTAACGGTGATGCGATACGAGCATGTGCCGTCACCGTTCTTGATGCCCTGGCCAATCTGCGTATCGGCATTCAGGTACCAGTCGAGCTTGGAGAAGCTCAGGTTGTTAAAGTAGACACCAGCAACGGGATCTTCACTCGGGTCATCCGGATCGGGCAGCGAGGCGTCGATGTTCATCTCCTTGATAGCGTTCTGCTCGTCATCGTTTTTCATCCACGCGATCAGGCGGCCCTCTTCGGCACCGCGCTCAACGGCGCTGACAAGCTTCGTAACATCGACATCGCCGATACCGCCAAGGATCTTGTCGAAGGCAGCGCTGGCGACGGATGCAAAGATGCCGTCCGACTCCTCGACCGGATAGTTCCAGTACACATCGTGCATGAGGACCTTTGCGGCGTTGGTGCCGTCGACAACCGTTCCGTCGGGCAGCGACACGTTACCGACCAGGCCCAGCAGATACTGCAGGAACACCGGGTCGATACCCACGACGCCGTCAACGTCCTGGCCATATTGAGATTTCCACAGGGCTGCGACACGCTGCGAGTTGCGGGGCCAATCAGGCGAATAGGTATTGCCCGAGTTGTACAGGTTACTGTGGTTGCCGAACAGCGCCTCATCCTCTTCGTCGACGCTCTCGACTGCCTCATCCTCGCTGAGTCCAATGCGGGGAACAAACTCGCCAATCGACATCTGGCCGTCGGTGACCGAAATCAGGCCCTGCGAACCGCCAAAGCCGCCGCAGGCACGAATCTCGACGTTGTTCATGGCGTACACAAGGTAGTTGCGCGTCTGGCCGTTGGCGCCGAGCATCTGCGGAAGGACGGGGGCGACCTTCTCCGCCGCGTCAACCGCGCCGTTGAGGGTGGCAAAGCCGTCCTTGGCCTTATCGACCAGCTCGGTCACCTGGGAAATATGAGTATCGCCAATGCCCTGGATCTTCTCGTTGGCGCTCTTGAACACCTTCGAGCTGCTGGAAAGCGAATCGGCGACCGCCTGCAGCGCGGACACGTTAATCATGCCGTCCTGAAACAGCTTGCCGGGCGTGGCCTGCGAAAGGTTATCGGCCATGGGAACCAGCGCATTGCTCGAGACATCGGACAGGGCGTCGATCATGGTGCGGGCCGCATTGATGTCGCTGCCATACACCGGGATAAACGAAGCCGCCGTCCACAGCGGGCTCGAGGTCTCCGCCTTCATGCTGTCGCAAAGCTCATCAATCTTCTTCGCGTCGTCAGGCAGCGTCGAAAAATCGCCCGACGTGACCTTGTCCTTAAGGCCACCGACAATCTCGACGGCCTCCTTCGCTTCACTCTTTACGGTCTTTGCCGAGTTAAGCAGCATAAAGCCGCTTGCGCCAAGCGCAACGAGAAGCACCGCGACTACAGCGGCAATAATGGCGCCGGTGTGACGCTTTTTGCGTTCGCCCTTGCGATGGCGATGACGGACCAGACCGTCAGAGGTCGAACTCGACGAAGCGTCGCTACCATAGTTCAAGCCAAAATCGTAATAATCTTCCTTGGAACCCGAGCCCGCAAACTCGGCACCGCTATCATCCAGGCGGGCGAACGTGCCAGTCTCGGAGGCGCCGGTGTAAATCGTGCCAAGGTTACCCGTAAGCCCCGCGCCACCGGCAGAGGGAGTATTGTTGGCGGCCTTGCCGGCATTAACGTTGCCGGCGGCATTCGCGGCGTTGGTAGCACCTGCGTTGTTCGCGGGTACCGAAGGAGCCCCGCTCGGCCGCGACGCGGAGGTTGCACCGCCCGCAAAGACATTCCCTCTTGCACGGCCGGTCTTTTTTGCCTTTTGTGACTGCTCGTACAGAGCGGTAAACATCGCCGTCTCGCCCGGGGACACGCGCTTACCGGAACCGCCCTGTCCAGCGCCGCCCGGCGTGCCGGCCTTACCAGCCCCGTTCGGACGCGGCGGAACTGCAGGACGGCCGCTATCGCTGCCCTTAAAGTGATTACCAGCCATAAAGAAATCCTCACAATTGAGTCGCAATGAAAAAGTCCATAACGTTACTAGTCTATGGCATTTTGAGCATCGACAGCTAAACTCCAGACACGGACATCAATTGGCGAAAATGCGGCACAACACCTTTTCTGTCTTGGCGGCGGCGCCAGCTACACCGTGAGGAACATCATCACGATGATCATGGCAAAGCCGATAAGGTCGGTCGGCAAAAACACCGTGCCCAGCATAACGGCGCTGGTGATGGTCGCCGAAACCGGCTCCACAGTTCCGATGAGGCTCGCACGCACCGAGCCGATGTCCTTAACGCCCTGCATATAGAGCATGTAAGCAAAAAACGAGCCGATAACCACGAATACCGCGAGCGCCTCGACGCCGGCAGCGTCGAGTGCCGGCATATGCGCCCAAGGCTGCACGAAGACGCACGAGACCACGCCCGCCGTGAGCATTGCCGAGCCCGTGACGATGGGGCTGCCGTATTCGGGCAGGATCTTGGCGGGAATCACCGCCATACACGTGGCGCTGACCGCACACATAAGACCTGCTGCCAGGCCAAGCGGCGAGATATTCAGGCTGGTGGGGTCGCCGCCGGTGGCGATTAAAAAGGTTCCACCCAGAGCCAGGCCAATGCCGATAACTTCGCGAGTACGCGGCATGCGGCGATCGGTCACGCAGGTGTAGCCCATGATGATAACGAGCTGCAGGCACTGGAGCACCGTCGCGGTTCCGGCGTTCGTCAGGCGCACGGCCGAAAGATAGCAAAACTGGTTGAACAGCAGACCAAAGGCGGTAAAGAGCAGCAGTTGCTTGCGATCGGCGGATGTGGTCCAGAGCTTAATCAGGCGCTCGCGGTCGCGCGTAACAACCACGGCCATAAAGAGTAGACCGGCGAGAATCTGACGCACGCTCATAAGCCACAAGGTGTCGACGTGGTAGGTATCGAACAGAAAGCTCGCGCTGGTGCCCGAGAAGCCCCAAAACGAACCGCCCACCAGCGTAGCCAAGACGCCCGTGATCATCTTGCGCGTCGAAGCGCTGTTCAGGCGCTCGCGCCAAGCGCGGCGGGTGCTACGGCTGAGCTCATCGGTGCCCTCGGGCACATCAATGTTCGATATATCGGTCATCGGCACCGAAGCCCCTGCGCCTTCGACCTGCTCGACACGCTCTTTGCTCATTCCATTCCCTCGAAGCAGCCTGGAAACAATTCGGCTTACCTTACCACGGCGAAGGCACCAGCCGAAGGCTTGTCCGCTTATCGGTAGGACAATTCCGCAGACGTCTTTCCATAGCTCGATACCGCAATGGCCTTGCATTATGCGACAGTCAAATCGCGGCAGCAGGCTCTTTTGAAATGGATATGACAAAGCCCCCGAATTCCACAATGTAAGCGATTTTTAAAAATGTTCTTGCCACCGAGTTCAGGCTCCGTTATATTATCTCTTGCGCGCTTGCGCACCCTTGATCGGGCGTTTAGCTCAGGGGGAGAGCGCTTCCCTGACACGGAAGAGGTCAGAAGTTCAAATCTTCTAACGCCCACCAAATGTTCGCAGCTCAGAGGCTATGTCCTCTGAGCTGTTTTGTTTTATGTCGCTAAATCCGCTGGCAGTTCCAACCGTCATCGCAACGTAACATCAATTCACCTGACGAATGGCAGCCAAATATATTCAATACCCCAACATCAACAATAGCCAGGCACAAAACTGCGCCGCAAGCTGCTCCAACCGCCCAACTGGTCAAAAGCCGACCATCTACTTGCCAATTAATCTAACGGCGTAACCAAGCAGTCCGCGCCGCAACTTCTCAACAAAACGCCGCGATGTCTGCGCCCTGCGGTATCCTTGAGCCACTCGCACCTGCAGCACCAAGGAGCCGCCATGCGCACCGAGCTCGATGTCCCCTTTTCGCACAAAGAAGAAGCCAAGGCGCTGGGCGCCAAATGGGACCGGACCAAGAAGATCTGGTATGTACCCAGCGGCGTCAACCCCGAGCCTTTTGCCGAGTGGCTGCCCGGTGTTGACCGATCCGACCCCTCAGCGCCGTATATATATCTAGTACTGGGCAAGCGCGAGTGCTGGAAGTGTCACAAAGAGACCTCGGTCGCGGCCTTCGGCATTCCCTATCGAACCGATGACGACAAGGGCATCGCCATCGCGCACGCGCCCAACGAAGCCGGGCACATTACCATCGACACGGCCAACGCCAACGCACTCGCCATCGTGCCCGCTCTTGGCTGCGTGCCGGGCGAGATCCGCGACTATCTTTCTAAGCGCTGCGGCTACAAGCCCGTAGGCGCGCGAGCCTCCAAAGCCCCGTCGCTCGGCAACACGTGCACCAGTTGCGACGCGCTGCAAGGCAGCCGCTATCTGTTCGAGGAGCCCTCGTCCCCGTTTGCCCTCACTGCCATCAACAAGCTGCCGACACTGGAGTTTGTACGCGTCGAAGTTGCCGGCGTCTTTGGCGTCCCGGCCACGCGCACCGACTTTGACCAGGCGCTCTTTACCTGGGCACGCGACCATCACGCCAAGTTCCACAAGCAGCTCGGTGAGGGGATTTATTTATAGGGACAGAGATGCCTTCACAGCCAGCTCCTCCGCATCACCTATCCCTCGTCGCCGGCGTCGTACACGATATCGAGGCCACAAACAGGGCATTTCTCCTGATACACCGGCATATGAACGCCTGTCCGTTTTCTCACTTCGTCGCTAAGTCTGTCGCACGCATCGATGAACCGAATGTCGAGGCACGGTATTTGCGAGCCGCAGCAAGGACAGGCGACGACAAACGACCCGCAATCAACTTCTACGCTCGGAAACATTTTGTTGTCTATAAGGGCGCACGGCAGTTTTCCGTACTTCCCCATCGCAATATCGCCTCGCCAGCTCACGTTCGCTCCCCTCTCGCTATACAAATCAGGAAGAGCATGCACCGGCAGGCGTGTGCGAGATTGCATCGCCACGCGATCCGATCAAACAGCACGATCGTAAAAGACCGCCAAAGCCAAATTTCATCGTCGGTCGCACCCTGTCCGGCAAACTCAATATCGACGGGTATGTGCTTCAGATAACTCATGTCGGGCGCAAAACGAGGGTCCGGTCCGCCTTTATGAACAGGACCGTGCAGAACAAACCATCCGTTTTCGGGCTCGAACCGCTCAACAAACGCAAGGCCGAGCACCTTATAGCCCACCTCGGTTGCAAATATGACTCCGACTGGGACGTCACATTCCATGCAGTTGAGCATTTTACGGTTGTAATTCTGGTCTCGAAAACCAACGGTACCCGGCGCTTGGACCGAGTACTTAATGACCCACGTACCATCGTCCAAATAGAGCGGAGGCACATTGTTGATGCTCTCGGTTTGCCGCTGGCGCGCTTGTACCCCGCTACCCCACTCCCCTGTATACTGATGTAGCACGTGTTTCATCCGGGCTTGTTGGGCCGGATTGTTCATGGGAGGGTCTTATGGCTGCTTCGAATCCGCCTAAGGGGAGCGTTTCTTCTTCGTCCATCAAGCCGGTTACGCGCAAGGCCGTGCGTTGCCAGCGCGAGGTCGCCTGGCTTGTCACACAGGCGGCGGGCAAACTCGTGGCGAACACGGAAGACGTCAATGCGCCCACACCGAGCTTTGTGCTGGCAGCGGCGCTGGATCGAGTACGCCAGCTGGAACTCGCCGCACAAAAAGACGGCGGCCATCTTGGCTACCAAGACGCTATGGCGCCCGACCTGTTGACCTTTTGTCGCATGACCAAGTTGCCCGCCGCACCCAATGCGCTTTCGGACGCAGGCTACATGTTTACGCTTTCGGGCGCGGACCTTATCCGCGATATCTACGCATACTGCAGCGAGCTCGCCGAGCGCAGCGTCTTTGGCACGGCTGAAGTCAAACCGGGAAATGTCATCAAGCTGGTTCTCAGGCTGTTCCTGATGGACGGGTTCGGGGCCATGCCGGCGTAAGCCGAGTCTTTAGCATCACCGTCGACTGGGCAACAACCGCTTTACCTTAGTGGGCGCCAATCGAGGGTCGATTATTGGGTCGCCTCGTCCACTAACGCATTTATTCCACGCGCTCTGACAGTCGATATTTGCGGTTGCGGCTTGTCGACGGCGCCGTGGGCTCAAGCTCGCCTTGAGCAATGAGCGCGTTGACGCGCGACCTAACCTGGGAAATTGTAAGCCCCGTGCGTTTTGCCAGCTCACGCGTCCCCAGCTCGCCGTAGTGTTTGAGTGCCGTCACAATTAAGCCTCCGCCATGATCGACCGGCTCGATCTTTGAACGGTAAAGTACGACCTTGAACCGATCGAACCCCGGGCAGAACAGGGGCTCGGCCAGACCATGCGCGCGCATGGCATCGATCATCATCGGGATGCCCGAGCCATTGCCCTCAGCCGGCGAACCTGCGCCATCCGGAAGCGGGACAATCGACATGAGTTTCACGAGCGTCGCGTTACGGCATCGGGAGCTGCCGTCAAACAAGTTCTCTCGAGTCTTTCCCCCGTAAAGGCCGCCAGGATTCGTCACCTCGACACGATCGTCAAAGACGTCGACGGCGATCGATTGCCCACAGAACCGATCCCCGTATTCCCTGTGGATAACCGCGTTGGCGACTGCCTCGCGCAGGACCTCCTCGGGGATCTCCAGCGAGTCGATACGCGAGACGCCTTGGACGGTCGAGATGCGGCGCAGGTTTTTGGCGACAGCTGCGACGGCATCCGAAATCATCTCGCCTAGGGTGCCCTCGCAGACTGTGCGGTCCATAAACCTTAGTGGCCCCGCAGCTCCCTTTTGAGTTCCCACGTGGACAGCCACATCAATGAAGAGCTTGGGATAGAACTGCTGAGGGTAAACGCCCGCGGCAAGGAGGCCGGCCTTGGTAACATTGCCCTGGAAGTCGAGGAAATTCAGACGCTCCATCTTTGTCTTCTTGTCCGCCGCACCGCGCATCGCTCGAGGCGTCAGCGAATAGGCACGCTCTATCGTGCGGTCGACCATCGACTCGTCGAGATCGCCCACACTCGTACCGGGCACCGCATCGCGATCGCTAGGACTCGTCCGTTCATATGACGACAGTGCCAAAACCTCGGTCGACGAAAGCGGGACATCTTTGTCATCGATGCGTTTGTAGCTGCCACCTTGAGCGCCCCGCTCTATGACATAGCAAGGCTTGCTCGACGGGTCGAGCTCCTCAATCGTGATGACCAGAACCACGGTGCCCTGGAGCTCCACGCGCTCAATGGTGTATTTGGGCGGATTGGCCAGCTTTCCACGACCGCCGGCATCGCCCATGCCCGCCACGAATTGGTTGAGCACTTTCTCGGTCTCAAAGTTTGTAACTGGGACAAAACCCGCGTGCTCGCTCACTCCGAGTACGATGATGCCGCCGGCGGTGTTTGCGAAAGCGCTGACCGTTTCCCATACGTCGCGGGAAAGTGTCGTGGCGCTCTCCTTGACCTCGACGTTAAGATCGTCCGAGCCCATGCGCCTTAAAGACTCGAGCAGACCGGTCAGTTCGTTTTCGTTCATCTGCACGTCCTTTCGCTCGGTTCTGCGAAGAATGCCGCGGGTAGATTTCCCTCGTCTCTCAGTTATCTCTCGTAATTATCTCTCATCTTTCTGTTATCTCTCATATTAGAGATGAGTGAGAGATGAAAGATAAGATGTCTGTCATCTGTTTCATTTAAACATGTTGTTGCTGGTAAAACAATCTATATTGAGACAATACCATGGTTGCCCGTCTCTTTGCAGCATTGTTATCTCTCATATTTATCTCTCATCTATCTGTTATCTCTCGTATTAGAGACGAATGAGATATGAGAGTTGTGCGGGCGGCGGATGAGCGTGGATTATGAACGGTCGGATATCGAGAGTGGATATTTGGACGGTTTTTGGGCTTTTGGCGGCCGATTTCGTCCGAAAATCCACGCTCATTCGGCATGCGTCCGGAAATCCACGCTCGTGTGTCCGAAAATCCACGCTCGTGCGGCAGATTGGTCGAGGGCCCCATATGGGTATACTCTCGAGGATTCGACTCGATTCGCCCCCGCTGGGGCGTCAAAGGAGACTGCATATGCTCACCACCTCAACCGACCCGCGCGCCGCTGCCGCCGCACTGCTGGTGCCCGGCACCACCTGCCACGGCTTTGCCGTCGAGCGCTGCGAGACCGTACCCGAGCTCGACTCGGACGCCTACGTGCTGCGCCACGCCGCATCGGGCGCGCGCCTGCTGTACCTGGCGTGCGACGACGAGAATAAGGCTTTTGCCATTGGCTTTAAGACGCCGCCGGCCGATTCTACCGGCGTGTTCCATATTCTTGAGCACTCGGTGTTGTGCGGATCGGCTAAGTTCCCCGTCAAGGAGCCGTTTGTCGACCTGATCAAGAGCTCCATGCAGACGTTTCTCAACGCCATGACCTACCCCGACAAAACCATCTACCCTGTCGCCACCACCAACGAGCAGGATCTGTACAACCTGATGGACGTGTATCTGGACGCGGTGTTCAACCCGGCCATCTATACCAAGCCCACCATTTTTGAGCAGGAGGGCTGGCACTACGAGCTGGACCTGCCGGAGAACGCCGAGGGCGAGGGCGACGCCAGCTCCACGAGCCTGCGCGAGGGCACGCTGCGCTATAACGGCGTGGTGTTCAACGAGATGAAGGGCGCGCTGTCCGACCCCATGAGCGTGCTGGACGACGCCGTCAACGCCGCGCTCTACCCCGACACCGCCTATGCGCACGAGAGCGGCGGCGATCCGCGCGCGATTCCCGCGCTCACCTACGAGCAGTTCCTGGATACGCACGCGCGCCACTACAATCCTTCCAACTCTTATATAACGCTCTACGGCGACCTAGATGTGGACCGCGCGCTGGCGTTTTTGGACGAGCGTTATCTGTCGCAGCCGAGCGCTGCGAGCCGCCGCATGGACGCTGCCGTTGCCGCCGGCGAGGACCCGTCCGCGCTGGCACCCAATCCGCTGGGCGTGCAGACGCCCGTGACCTGCGAGTACAAGCGCATCGAGATGGCCACCACGCCCGAGAACGCCCTGGTGGGCCTGGGCCTTGTGCTGGGCAGCGCACTCGACCGCAAGCGCACGATCGCGGCGGATATCCTGTTCGAGGCACTGCTGGGCTCCAACGAAGCACCGGTTAAGAAGGCCATTCTGGCCGCCGGCCTGGGCGGCAACGTGGTGAGCTACACCGCGGCCGAGTGCCTGCAGCCCTACGAGCTCATCATGCTGCAAAACGCGCAGCCCGGCGTGGCGCGCGAGCTGCGCCGCGTGTTCCAGGACGCCTGCCGCGACCTGTGTGAGCACGGCGTTCCGCGCGAGCGCCTGGAAGCTATCATCAGCAGCAACGAATACGACCTGCGCCAGCGCGACTACGGTATCGCCGACGGCGTGGCCATTGCGTGCGACGCGCTGAGCACGTGGCTCTACGATGACGACGCCGCGACGCTGGCACTCAAGTATGGCCCGGTGTACAAGGAGCTGCGCGGCGAGCTGGAAGGCAGCTACTTTGAGGACCTTCTGCGCGAGCTCGTGCTGGAGAACGACCACATGGCGCTGGTCGAGCTGGTTCCGGTGGACGCCGCTGAGGGTTCGGAGGGCGCCGAAGCTGCCGAGCTGGCAGCCAAGCGCGACGCCATGACCGATGCCGAGCTGGCCGACGTGGTCGAGCG
Organism: uncultured Collinsella sp.; assembly: GCA_902388345.1. Lineage (GTDB taxonomy): Bacteria > Actinomycetota > Coriobacteriia > Coriobacteriales > Coriobacteriaceae > Collinsella. Next base: position 10 of record CABMOY010000020.1, on the reverse strand, counting down.
CACGGCTGCG
>CABMOY010000019.1 GCA_902388345.1 uncultured Collinsella sp. | reverse complement strand
GGAATGCGAGACCGCACGCAGAGCTGCTCGTCCAGCCCCATGACCTCGACGGCCTCGGCGGGAGCGGCGGCAAGCTCGTCCGAAAGCTCAAGCTTGGTCTGGTTCATCTTGAGCCAGCCCCAAGTGGCAGCCGGCATCGCGTTGACCTGCTCGAGTGTGGTAGCAGCGGTGTTGGTTTCCTGTTTCATTATCCGATCGCTCCTTCCATCTCGAGCTTGATCAGGTTGTTCATCTCGACGGCGTACTCCAGCGGTAGCTCCTTGGAGACCGGGTTGGCAAAGCCGTTGACGATCATGGTGCGGGCCTCTTCCTCCGAGATGCCGCGGCTCATCAGGTAGAACACCTTGTCGTCGCCGATGCGGCCGATGGTGGCCTCGTGGCCGATGTCGACGTTCTTGGCGCGGATGTCCATGGCCGGAATGGTGTCGGAGCGGCTCTGGTCGTCGAGCATCAGCGACTGGCAGCTCACGGTTGCCTTGGAGCCCTCGGCCTTGGGTGTGGCCACGATGGAACTGCGGAAGGTCTGGATGCCGCCGCTCTTGGAGATGCCTTTGGTCTCGACGGTTGCCGAGGTATCGGGCGCGTTGAGCACGACCTTGCAGCCGGTGTCGAGGTTCTGACCGGCGCCGGCAAAGGTGATGCCGGTAAAGCTCGAGCGGGCGCGTCGGCCGTTAAGCACGCTCATGGGGTAGAGGTAGCCCACGTGGCTACCGAAGGAGCCGCTGATCCACTCGATGTCGCCGTCCTCGTCCACGCGCGCACGCTTGGTGTTGAGGTTGTACATGTTCTTGGACCAGTTCTCGATGGTCGAGTAGCGCAGGTGCGCACGCTTGCCCACAAAGAGCTCGACGGCGCCGGCGTGGAGGTTGGCCACGTTGTACTTGGGCGCGGAGCAACCCTCGATAAAGTGCAGGTCGGCATCGTCCTCGACGATGATGAGCGTGTGCTCAAACTGGCCGGCACCCTTGGCGTTGAGGCGGAAGTAGCTCTGCAGCGGGAAGTCGAGCTTGGTGCCCTTGGGCACGTAGACAAACGAGCCGCCCGACCATACGGCGCCGTGCAGGGCCGCAAACTTGTGGTCGGTGGGCGGGATGAGCGTCATAAACTTCTCGTGGATGAGCGGTTCCCACTGTGGATCGTGCAGGGCTTCTTCAATACCGGAGTAGACGATGCCCATCTTGGACGCCGTGTCCTGCATGTTGTGGTAGACGAGCTCGGAGTCGTACTGCGCGCCGACGCCTGCCAGGTAGCTGCGCTCGGCCTCTGGGATGCCCAAGCGCTCAAAGGTGTTCTTGATGTCGTCGGGCACCGACTCCCAGTCGTGCTTTTGGTCGGTGTTGGGCTTGACGTAGGTGACGATGTTGTCCATGTCCAGGCCCTCGATGGAGGGGCCCCACGTCGGGTCGGGAAAACGGTTGAAGATCTCGAGGGACTTTAAGCGCAGGTCGAGCATCCACTGCGGCTCGTCCTTTTTGGCGCTGATCTCGCGCACGATGTCGGGCGTGATGCCGGCGTCGAGGCGCTCGAATCCCTCCTCGCCATAGGTGAAGTCGTAGAGGCTGCGGTCGATGTCCGCGACCTCGGTGCGGTTCTTGGTCATTACGTCGCCCCTTTACGCCTGCTGCTCGGCAGCGGCGGCCTCGGCCTGGGCGCGCTGCTCGGCGGCCTCGCGCTCGAAGGTCTCAAAGCCGTTCTTGTCGATCCAGGGGATGAGCGAGGCGTCGTCCTCGCGTACGATGTGACCCTTGACCATAACGTGGACGCGGTCGACATCCAAGTGCTCCAGGATGCGCGTGTTGTGCGTGATGATGAGCATGGAGCCGTCGCAGCTCTTGCGGTAGGCGTCCATGCCGTGGCTGACGGTGGAAAGCGCGTCGACGTCCAGGCCGGAGTCGGTCTCGTCTAGGATGGCGAGCTTGGGCTGCAGCAGCAGAAGCTGGAGCATCTCGACCTTCTTTTTCTCGCCGCCCGAGAAGCCCACGCCCAGCTCACGGTTGAGGTAGGAGGTATCCATGTTAAGCTCGGCCGCGAGCTCCTTGACGCGACGTCGGAACTCCTTGCCCTTCATCTCCAGGCCGGGGCGGCCGGCGATGCTGGCGCGCAAAAAGCTCGACAGCGGCACGCCCGGGATCTCGACCGGGGCCTGGAAGCTCAGAAACAGGCCGGCGCGCGAACGCTTGTCGGTGGTGAGCTCGGTGATGTCCTGGCCGTCAAAGACGATACGTCCGTCGTTGACCGTGTAGACGGGGTCGCCCATGACCAGGTGGCCGAGGGTGGACTTGCCGGCGCCGTTGGGGCCCATCAGCACGTGGGTCTCGCCGGCGGCGACGTTGAGGTTGACGTTGTGGAGGATGGTCTTCTCGTCCACGGAGGCGGTCAGACCTTCGATGGAAAGCAGCGGATTTGCGCTCATGCTGTCCCTCTCTGTATATGGTGTACTCATAGGTGTGCTAAACCCTAGGAATCTTCTCGGAATAAAGTTACTATGGGTTCGGCGTTAGTCAAGGGAAAACCCGACTAATCCACTCGACTTTTTAGATGAGGGACATAATAATCAGGTTTGTTTGTTCCGCTTGCATAGGATTTGGGACAAACAAGCCTGGTTTTGTCCCAGTAACGATGGGAGGGTAGGTATGCTCATTTCTTCCAAGGGCCGCTATGCCCTCCGACTGATGATCTATATCGCGGCGCTCGGTGACGCCGAGGGCAAGATTGCTCTGCGCGAGGTTGCCGACCGTGAGCGCATTTCGCAGAAGTATCTGGAACAGCTGGTTCGTCCGCTTATGAAGGCTGGCCTGCTTAAGAGCGTGCGCGGCAAGGGCGGCGGCTACATGATGGCCAAGGACCCGGCCGAGGTGCGTGCTGGCGACATCCTGCGCGCTGTCGAGGGCAGTACGGCTCCGGTGGCGTGCGACGGCATCGACAACAGCTGCGCCCGTAGCGATCTGTGCTCAACCGTCAAGTTCTGGCGCGGCCTGGACGACGTGATCGAAAACTACGTCGACGGCGTGACGTTGGCCGACCTTGCTGCCGTCCCCGAGATCAACTTCGACATTAAGCTGTAGGTTGAGCGCAATTCCTTAAGATTTCGCGGAGGGTTGTTGCCGTTTACCGAGGGGTTGTTGTGCAACAACGGGCGAGCTGCAATACTTACTCTTATCTTTGCAAACTGCACTTTAACTACACCAATGCAGGGAGGATCTTATGCAGCGCAAGCATTCTGCTATTGTCGCGGGCCTGACGCTGGCGCTTTCGTTTGGCGCCGTTTCCGCGCCGGCACCCGCCGCTGCCGAGGAGCCCACGCCGGGCGTTGCCTCGGGTGCCACCGATATCGATAAGGGTCTCTATACCCAGCAGTCCTTCTCGGGCGTGCTGAGGTCGGTCCAGGGCGTTTCGTTTGTTAACGTTACCCCCGAGATGAAGTACTTTACCAAGTACGAGAGCCATGGCAACTATAACCAGGGCTTTTCGTATGGCGACGGCTATAACGCGCTGGGTTATTACCAGTTCGACCGTCGATGGTCGCTCATTCCGTTTATGAAGCAGGCCTACAACTACAACCCCGAAAAATACAGCATGCTCAAGGATGCGATTGATCGCGGCAGCGAGATTTCCAACACGAGCAATGCCATGTACGAGAACGGCCAGCTCACCGAGTTGGGCCGTATTGCGCAGGAGGCTTTCCAAGGTGCTTATAACACCGACCCTGTTGAGTTCTCGGCTCTGCAGGATGCGTATGCGTACAACTCGTACTATGCGGTGACCGAGGCGTGGCTCAAGAGCGGCCTGGGCATTGATATTTCGGGCCGTGCCGATTGCGTTAAGGGCATGGTGTGGAGCATCACCAACATGTGCGGCACCGGTGGCTGCAGGGACTTCTTCCGTTGGGCAAACCTTTCTAACAGTATGACTGATCGCGAGTTTGTGACGGCGCTTTCCAACAGTGTGGTCAATAACGTGGCGACCAAGTATTCGAGCCAGCCCCAGTATCATGAGGGCTGGAAGAACCGCTACCGCAACGAGCTGAAGGACTGCTTTGGTTTATATCGCCGAGGACGAGGCCGCTGCCGCTGCGACGCCCGTGCAGCCCGAGCCCACGCCGGCGCCCTCGCCGACGCCTGATTCGAATGACGACTCGAGCGACGATGCCAACGATGACAGGATGGATTCGCCCTCGACCGATGCTGACGGTGATGGCTCTGCTGGTGGCACTACCAACAACGGCTCTACCTCGAACGGCTCCGTTTCGAACGGCTCTGCTGCGGGCGATTCGTCTTCAAGCTCTGCAGGCAATACGGACAGCGACGCTTCTGGTTCGACCGGCGCTGGCACCTCTAACTCATCCACCGGCTCGAGCGATTCGTCCGTTGGCACCGGCTCTAACAACGGCTCCGGCTCTGACGCAACCCCTGGTTCCGATGCTTCCAAGGATGACTCGAATAAGGCGCCGGACGTTCCCGTTGCTTCGCCGGACAAGAAGCCTTCTTTCTCCGAGCAACTTGGTTCTACGCTGGGCTCTTCGCTGATGGCTGGCGTCAATAACGGCTCGACCCAGAACAAGGGCAACTCTGATCAGGTTTCCACGGAAAAGATCGAAGCCGCAAAGGGCGACTCCAAGGACAAGGCTTCCGAGAAGACCGAATCCGATAAGGGTTCTAGCTCTGAGGAGAAGAGCGACAAGTCCGAACAGAAGAAGGACGAGGATAAGAAGTCTGAATCTGAGGAGAAGGACAAGAGCAAGGCCGAGGGCGAAAAGAAACAGTCCGAAGACGACGACAAGAGCGGTGCTGACAACCAGGTCCAGGAGCAAAATGACTCCAAAACGGTGACCACTACAACCACGACGACTACAACGACCAAGTCATCTGACGGTAACATGCCCAAGACGGGCGACCTTATCGTTATGGCGAGCCTTGCCAGTGCAAGCTTGGCCACACTGGGCGCTACGTCTATCGTAAGTGGTAAGCATAAGCTCGATCAGCAGAAGAAAGCTTCTGGGGAGGACGGCTCGGAGGAGTAGCCTCTTGGTTGCTAGATAACTAAAGAGTTGGGACGGGGTCCGGTGCGAATGCATCGGGCCCCGTTTTGTTGTGCAACGATTAGTTATGCCCCCTCACACCTCTTGTTGCTACCGTTGCCCGATATGTTCGCGCGGCGTCGTCGGTACGCGCGAGGCGGTCATTACAATTGGCATCGTGTTGCGATTTAGGGGGAACGTTTTGGTGCCTGAACAGGCGAATAATGGTTGTGATGCCGGCTTTGGCGTGCGCTTGATCGGCTGTGCCGACGATGCGGTTTTGCCCATTGGCATGCACGACTATGCGGAGGCCCTTGGTTGCTGCATGTTGGTTGACAAGACCATGTTTATTGCCGATGTGTTGGACTGCGACGCGTCCGTTGTGGTGTGCTGTCGACCCGAGGGTTTTGGCAAGAGCATGAACTTGTCGATGCTCAGGTCTTTTCTGGAGCGTCCCGCGGTCGGTCGCGCCGGTCGGAGCTCGTTTGCCGATGCTCAGATTTGGGATGCGGACGGCGGGCGCTATCGGGATGAGTACGCTTGCTATCCGGTGATATCGCTGGATTTTTCTGGCGCTGTGAGGCGTGGCGCCGCTATTGCCGACGTCGTGCGCGATGCTCTTTCGGACGAGTGCGCTCGCTTGTTGGCTCTCTTGGAGGCTCCGGATTTAGCTCGAGATAAGGTGCGTCACATCGAACGTGTCGCGCGTGGCGTGGCGAGCGAGGACGAGGTCGCCTCGGTGCTCGGTGTGCTCATAGAACTGCTGGAGATTGCCTGCGATGAGCAGGTTGTATTACTCGTTGATGGGTACGATGCGGCGTGGTCTCGCCGTGCGAGCGCGAGGGACGCTTCCGACGCCGATCCGGCAGAACTACTTGACCGTGTGCTGTTTGACGCCATTGCCGCTGCGCGCGATTCGTTGCGGCTGACGTGTCTGATGGGGGAGTGTCCCGGTCCTGCCGAAGCGGCGCTTTCTTCGCGCGGCTGCTCGTATTGTCTGACGACGCCGCTGTCGGCGTGGTGTGACCGATGTTTCGGTTTTTCGGATGCTGAGGTCGAGGCTCTTTTGAATCATGCAGGCCGCGGGGAATACCTGGATGATGCGCGTGAATGGCTCGAGGGATATCGGTTTGGTAGGGCCTATTGCTCGAGTCCAGCGCGTGTGATCGGTTTTCTGGACCGAGGCTGCACGGCGCCTGTGCGCGCCGATCTGTATGGGTATGCGGATTGTCTGAGTAGGGTAGTTGCCGGGTGGAATCTCGACCGCCTTTCGGTCTTGTTCGATTTGCTCGAGGCCCATGGGTGCGTTGAGGTCCCGCTTTGTTTGGGCGCTGCAGAGCCAGATGTCTCGCCTGACGATGGCATGTGGACAGCGCTATATCTGTCCGGTTTTCTTACGACGGATATGACTGAGGAGCCAGAGCATGGCGATTGCCTCCGTGCTTTGCGATTGCCCAATAACGAGCTTCGACAGGCCTTGCGTCTAGTGATTGTTGAGTGGTTTGAGTGCGCTGCCGAAGACATTCGAGACGTCGATGCGTTCCGCGACGGGCTGTGCCATGGGAACGAGGACACCGTGAGGCGGGCGCTAAGCCGCATCTTGGGAGATGCGGGAATCGGTGCGACCGACCCAGATACACCGCTGCCATATCACCTACTCTTGCAAGGACTCTGCTTTGGCTTGCCGGGCTATGCCAATCCTGCTTCGAGGCGAAAGTGTGGCGCGGATCGCTGGGACATCCAGGTTTTTCCTACGGGCGCCGTGTTTGACATAGCCGATACGATCGGTATGCTCGATGAACGTCCGCTGGTAACGATCAACATGATGTATGACCCCGGTGTGGATGCGCTGGGCCTGGAATTGCTGGCCGTGCAGGCGCTACTCGACATAGAGCGTGACGGCATCGACGAAATCCGTGTGCCGCGCCCCGGCGTGGGTCGCATGCGCTGGGGGTTTGGGTTTGATGGGCAGCATGTGGCTACGGTGTGCCAGCGGCTTTAAGCGCCGAGGTGTTTCCGGCTTCCGTTACTCGGTGTCCTTCATGGGCGGCATGGGCTTCCAGTTGGGATCCTTGACGATCTTGCGGGCATCCTTCATGCCACGGCGCAGTGCCGGAATACCGGTCTTAAAGCACTTGTCAACGGCGGCCAGGCGAATGAACTCCTTGCAGAAAGTCGCGGCGTTGCCCAGACGGAACAGCATGGGGTGGTAGTCGCCATAGATCTGCATGTAGCGGGCCAGATAACCGCGGTTGCGCATGATGTAGTAGCGGTTGGTGTCGCTCGTGGAGTTGAGTTGGCGCTTACCGGCGATGTCCCAGTTAGAGACAGCGCGGGCACGCTTGAGCACCACGTCGGCAACAACGGCGGCGGGGAAGTGCTGGCTGGCTACGTAGCCGTAGCAGGCATCGTCGCCGTAGATAAAGAAGCGCGCATCGGGCAGGCCAATCTTGTCGACCACGCGGCGCGAGAACATGCCGCCCTCAAAGCACAGTTGGTTCATGGTGCGGTAGCCCTCGGGACCCAGATCCCACTTGGCGATGGGGTTGGGGATACCGAGCGAAAGGATGAGCTGGTACTGCCAAAAGAAGGCACCGCCGTCAAAGTCCAGGCGCGAACCCTGGATGACGTCGTAGCGGCCCGTCCACTTTGCTAGGCGCTCAATACCCTCGGGGATAACGAGCACGTCGTCGTCCATCACCCAGAACCACTGGGCGCCCAGGTCGTAGGCGCATTTGGTGCCGGCGGAGAAGCCGCCCGCACCGCCGCCGTTTTCGAGCTGCGGGGCGTAGATGACACGGTCGGTGCCGCCCTGCGCGTCGGGCTGCTCGGTGTCGATGCCCCACAGGTTGGCCAGGCGCTCGTTGAATGCGGTGCACATGGCCTCGGTCTCGCGCGAATTCTCGTTATCGACAATCACGATGCGCCAGGGCGCGGACGTGAGCTCGGTCATGGAGTCGAACAAGTTGGCCAGGAGTTCCTGGCGCTTGTACGTAACGACGACGATGGCGAGCTTATCGATGGGAGCGGGAAGGGTTGAAGGCATGGGGCAATATATCCTTTCACGCGCGGCGGGCGAGCGCTGCGCGGAAGCTATCGAATACGTCCTTGGGACTGTCCTATTGTAAAGGCTCAGCGCACCTTGGCGGCAAGCTTTGAATAAAACGCAGGAACCTGCCACGGGTGTAGCTGCTTTAGGGTCTGACGGCAGCGTGTCTATTGCCGCTTGGGCTTGCGAGCGATAAGGCTTCTAGCTGCGTCGATGGTGAGAAGTGCCAGGGCAAAGACGATGCTAATGACGGTACCCGTGACGATACATATAGCTGCCGAGTTGTTTTGGCTGACCAGTATGTTTGCGAGCAACGTATTGAAGGCGGGACGCCACAAGCTACTGGTGAGCGACTGCATCACATAGAAACCGAGCGTGGCGGTCGATAAGGTGACGATGACACCTGCGGTCCGTGGATTGCCTGAGACACTGCGCCGGGTCGCCGCAAAGAGCAGAGAGGCGGCAGCGAGGGCAAACGAGATCAACGAGGTTGATTTGTAGGAGAGGGCTGCCATCGCCGTGAGGTTGCCGGTGAAGGAGAGCGCTCCTTCCAGGATGGTGGCGAGCACCAAAACCGCTGAGAGCGACCGCGTGCCTAAGGCGCCCGCCCTGTCCGAATCTATGACATCGGTAACGTCGCGGAGCAGTCCGCCGATCAAAAACGCGATAACGTACGTGACGGCGCTCATGAGTTTCTGGAGCCAAGAAAACTCACCGCCGCTTGTCGCACTCATGGCGGCTAAATACCCGTTAACAACAAATGTGAGGATGCCAACGGCGATGACCGTCGTCGTGTAGCTTTTCTGGGAGAGTCGACTCTTAGCCAGTCCAAACCATGGCGTCATGAAGACCGTGGCGGCATAGACCCAGATAAACTCAAGGCCCAGCGTGTACCAGTAGTGCGTGTTGAGGGTAACATCGGGAATGGGGGAGACGACCGTGGACCACGCGAGTGCCACGAGGCAATAAAACGCAGTGGGCAAAATGACCTTGCCAAGGCGCTGCGTCGTCCGCTGTATTTGCGATGTCCACGTTGCCCCATCGCTCCAGGCGCGAGCCGCCGAGGCAATCAGGAAGTAGCCCGAGATCATAAAGAAGACCTCGTTGGCCCAGCAGCCCAACAAGTTGATAAAACCGAGCACGCCGGAATAGGGGAACATCGCAAGTGGGGCATATTCCACGGTGCCGAAACAGGTTGCCTGGAAGGTCCACTGAAAGGTATGGAACACCGCGATACCGGCGACCGCGACCAAGCGCAGCGCTTCGATGGATATGTTGCGTGCGGCTTTGGGCTGCATGGCGTCCTTTCGTAGGTTGAGCTCCATAGATTATATAAACGCCCGCTGGCGCGCTGACCCTTTGATACCATGAAACGACAGGTATTTCCTAAGGAGCACATTTGTCTACTAACGCCTCTGGCAGCCCTGTTCTGTCGCTGCTTATTCCCATTTACAATGTTCAGCGCTACCTGCGCGAGTGTCTCGATTCCGCCCTGGCGCAGACGCTCAAGGATATTGAGATCATCTGCATTAACGACGGGTCGACCGACAACTCGCCGGCGATTATCCGCGAGTATATGGAGCGCGATGGGCGCGTCAAGATGATCGACAAGGCCAACAGCGGCTACGGCGACTCGATGAACCATGGTCTGGAGATGGCGCGGGGCAAGTACGTTGGCATCTTGGAGTCCGATGACTTTATGGCGCCCGACGCACTCGAAAAGCTTGTCTCGGCCGCCGATAGCAATAATGCCGACTTTGCTAAGGCGAACTTTGATTTCTACTGGTCTAAGCCCGAGGAACGCCGTTCGCTGCACGAGATGTTTAAGGCCAAGGACTGCGGCAATCCGGTGCACCCGAGCGATACGACACAGTTCTTTAAGCAAAAGCCGTCGATTTGGTCGGCCGTGTACCGTCGCGATTTTCTTGAGCGCAACGGCATTACGTTTCTGCCGACTCCGGGGGCATCCTTTCAGGACACGTCATTCGCCTTTAAGGTGATCGCGTGTGCCGATAAAGCTGTTTACCTGCACGATGCCGTGTTGTCGTATCGTCAGGACAACGAGAATTCCTCGGTCAATTCTTCGGCTAAGGTCTTTTGCGTCAATACCGAGTATGCCGAGATTGAGCGTTGGATTCGAGAGGATTATGCCCGCGACCACGCAAGCGGCGATGTCGCGCGCATGCTCAAGTTCAATCAGCTCATTAAGTACGATTCGTATATGTGGAACTACGTGCGCCTGGCGCCTAAGTTCTATAAGGAGTTCCTGGTTCAGATGGCCAAGGAGTTCCAAGCGGCCTTGGACGCGGGGGAGTTTTCGCTTGACGACCTCAAGCCGTGGAAGCGCGCGAACCTCGCTGCCATCCTCAAAGATCCTGAGGGCTGGGTTGACGAACATCCGAGTTTTGCGACGGATGGTGCCTTGGGGCGTGCTAAGTATTACGCCTCGGTTGGAGGCCCGGGCGTGGTCGCCGCCTTCCTCATCGAATCGCTGAGGGGGTAGGTCGGCATGGGAGAGGCCTCGTGTCCTAAAGCTACCATTGTCATCCCCGTTTACAACTCTGAGCGCTCCATTCAGCGATGCCTCGATTCGCTGTTGGCTCAGTCCGAGCGCTCGATTCAGGTTGTCTGCGTCAACGACGGTTCGACCGATGATTCGTTGAACGTGTTGCGTCAGATCGCGCAGGCAGACGATCGCGTACTGGTGATTGACCAGGAGAACGCGGGCGTCTCGTGCGCTCGAAATGCCGGTATCGATGCCGCCGAGGGCGAGACCGTCTTTTTTGTGGACGCCGACGATTACATCGATGCCCAGACGGTCGAGCGCGTGCTGCATGCCATGGAGTCTGCAGATGCCGAGGCCGCCGTTTTTGGCGGCGTCTGTGAACCTGCCGATGCTGCCCCCAAACGCGTCCAGCAACTCATGAGCCCCAAAGCTGGTACCTTCGGCGCCCGTGATCCCCAACTGCTGTTCCATTCGAATGCTCAGCCCTATGCCTGCCGTGCTGCTTTTTCGCGCGAGCTGCTCAATCGCGAAGGCATTCGCTTCGCCCCCGGTTTGGCTTTGGGAGAGGATGTCGTCTTCCAATTTGCGGCTTATGCGCTTGCCCGCAAGACCGTCGTCATGCCGGACAAGTTCTACCACTACGTGATGGAGAGCGAATCGGCGACGCACGAGTTCAACAGTGCCGAGGCTCGCGCCAAAAAGCTTGACGCCCACATGAGGATGCTCGAGGAAGTCTTGGAGGACTGGGTGGCCTACGGTCTTTTGGACCTGTGCCCCGGCGAGCTGATAACTTGGTTTTTGGACCTCATTGTGTTCGACCTGGCGCGCTTGGATTCCGATGACTTCCACCGCGTGGCGGCTCGCGTCAACATGGACCTCACGACGTTTTTGGGAACGGAGTGGGCGGATATGCCTGCTAAGGGCGCCGTTCGCCGTGTTGCCCACAAGCTCGTTGCGGCGACCGCGGGCGTTTCGATGGCAGACGCAACGCTGTTCTATCTTTCGACTCGCGGTCTCAAAGCCTGCCTGGAGCGCTTTATCTAATTCCAAGCGCTGCCGCCCGCCGCAACTCGGCTGCTAAAATAACCCTGTTATACGCTATTCAACAGGAGGTTCTCTTGCAGAACTCTGATACCCCTAAAGTTTCGCTGCTTGTCCCCATTTGCAATGTCGAGCACTATCTGCGCGAGTGCCTCGATTCCGCCGTGGCGCAGACGCTCAAGGACATCGAGATCATCTGTATCAACGACGGCTCCACCGATAGCTCGCCAGATATCATCCGCGAGTACATGGAGCGCGACCCCCGTGTAAAGATGATCGACAAAGCCAACAGCGGCTACGGCGACTCGATGAACCGCGGCCTGGAGATGGCGCGCGGCGAGTACGTGGGTATCCTTGAGTCCGATGACTTTATGTTTGAGGATTCGCTCCAAAAGCTGGTCGCCAAGGCCGATGCTGAGCATGCCGATGTCGTTAAGGGCGACTTTTACCTGTATTGGTCCACGCCCAGCGAGCGCCGTGAGCTGTTTGGGATCATCGACGAGCATATGACGGGCGCCGCGTATCGCCCCGTCGATCGCCCGGGCATCTTCTACCGCAAACCTTCCATTTGGTCGGCTATCTATCGGCGCGCGTTCCTCAACGACAATCAGATTCGGTTCCTTCCCACGCCGGGTGCCTCGTATCAGGACGCAGGCTTTAACTTTAAGGTTTGGGCTTGCGCCGAGCGTGCCGCGTTTATTGCGGACCCCATTTTGTGCTATCGCCAGGATAACGAGAAGAGCTCCGTTAATTCGCCCAACAAGGTGTTTTGCGTGTGCGACGAATATGCCGAGATGCAACGTTTTTTGGATGAACGCCCCGAGCTCAAGGCTCAGCTCCAGGGCATTTTAATGCGCATGAAGGTCGATACGTACCGTTGGAATGATGAGCGCCTGGTCGATGAACTGCGCGAGCAGTTTTGGGAGAAGGCCTCTCCCGAGCTCAAGGCCGACTGGGACGCCGGTCGCTTTGACCTGTCGCTGTTCGATCCGCGTGGCGAGACCGACTTGCGCTTGATGGTCAAGTCGCCCCGCGCCTATATCGATTCGCGCTTTGACTTTAAGAAGCCGGGCAAGCTCAATACGTTTAAGCATTACTTTAAGATTGGCGGCCTGCCGCTGGTTTGGCGCGTGCTGACGTATCAGCGCACCTACGGCGACAACCCGCACCCTGATGACGTTCCGGCCGCACAGTAGGAGCGAGTGACTATGGCTACCCCCAAGATTTCCGTTGTCGTTCCCATCTATAAAGTGGAGGAGTGCCTGGCCTGGTGCCTGGACTCTCTGCTTGCGCAGGACATGCCCGATTGGGAAGGCGTGCTGGTCAACGATGGCTCGCCGGACGGCTCGCGCGATATTGCGGTTGCCTATTGCGAAAAGGACGCGCGCTTTACGCTGGTCGATAAGGAGAACGGCGGCCTGTCGAGTGCGCGTAATGCAGGCATCGCCGCGTCCACGGCGCCTATCGTTGCGTTTTTGGATTCCGACGACCGATTTACGCCCGATGCATGCCGCGTGATCGTCGATGCCTTTGAGCGCGAGGACTGCGACGTTTTGACCTTTGGCGCGAATCCGTATCCGCTGGAGGCGGGGTATCCGTGGCTTAACTATGTGCTGAGCCCGCGCGATGTGTCGTTTGAAGGCTATAGCTCCGACCTACTGTTTAAGGAAGCTTCTCGCCCCTTTGCATGGCGCACCGCCTGCAAGCGTGAGTTTTTGCTGGGCAACGGGATCGTGTTCGACGAAACCGTTAAGTATGGCGAGGACCAGGTCTTCGATTTTGCCGTGTACGGCCGTTCGCGCAAGACCGCGCTTATCTCGAACAAGCTGTATGACTACCGCGTGGCGCGCAAGGGTTCGCTCATGGACACCATGCGCTACGACGACGAAACACGTCTGCTGGAGCACGTGAAGATTTACTCCGCGGTGCTGGCTGACTGGCAGCGCGATGGTCTCGATGTCCAGCATGCCGATGACCTGGCGTACTTTCTCTGCGATCTGGTGCTGTACGATGCGCTTAGGTTACTGGGTTCGGACTGCGGCAAGGTGTTTGCTGCCGTTGCCACGGCACTTGCCGGTTCTGCCGTGGGCAGCGATGCTGCGCTCGCACAATGCGCTTCTTCTGTTGCTGCTATGGTGCGTGCGGCGCTTACCAGCAAGGCCCCCAATGCCCGTGCGTGCAAAAAGCTCATGTTCGATTACGACGTCTTGAGGTTTGGGCGCCTGGGTGCCTGCAAACGCATGGCAGCGAACGCCCTGGGAAAGCGAGAAGTGTAGATGAGTATCAAGCGTTTGGCGCTTTGCCGCAGCCAGGGCCGTCTGTTTATTCTGCTTCGTTTTGCTGGCGAAGATGTCTCCGCACTTATTGAGCAGGAAGGTCCCCAAGCCTTTGCCCACGCAATGACGAATGGCGCTTGCGTGCCGTGCCTGGCGCTGCCCGTCGACCACGGTCGCGTGTTGGCGCTTTGCCCTTCTGTCGCCGACTATGAGCGTGAACTCGCCGTTTTGGTGCTTCCGTTCTTGGATGGCTCGATGATTGACGTTGAGTTTGCCGCTGGGTCGCGTAAGCTTGGCTCCATTCGCCTTGACAGCCGTGTGGCCAAGCTGGAATCCAAGATTAACTACAAGACGAAACCTGCGTTGTGCGCGCTTATTCGCGATGTGCAACGTGGCGAGCGTTGCGGTTGCTACGAGATTGACGCCGTGCGCTATTTACCGGCGGACGAGGGCGCCGTGTGGCGCTACGAAATTGCGTGGGCAGGGGACTCCGACTGCGCCCCCGAGCTCCAGATCTTCGATACGCATATGAACGTCATCGATGCCACGGTGCATGTGTTTGAGTCGCAGCTCGATGTGCCGCAGCAGAACGGGACGCGCCTCAATAAAACCTTCCTGAGTGTGGAGATGTTTCAGGATATACGCGATTTTGTCGCGATTGCGAGCGATCCCGTGGGGCAGATCAAGACTGGCTTTTGCTCCATGGATGGTCGTCTGTACAACGGCATGGTCGATGACAGTTGGAACCGTATGAAGGACGCGCGCGCGGATGACGCCGCTTATCGTCGCTGGTTTGAGCAGCATCGCGCAAAGCCGGGTGACCTGGCGTGCCAGCGGGTCACTTCGGCAGCATTTGCCTACCGACCGCTCGTGAGCATTGTCGTGCCGTGCTATAAGACCGATCGGGTCTACCTGAGCGAGCTGCTGGATTCGGTGCTTGCCCAGAGCTACGACAACTGGGAATTGCTGCTTATGGATGCCTCGCCCGAATGGGATGCGGTGGCCAACCTTGCAGTAGCCACTCACGACGAGCGCGTTCGCCGTATCGAACTGCCCGGTAATGGCGGCATTGTGGTCAACACCAACGCCGGCATCCAACAGGCGGTGGGCGATTACATCGCATTCTTGGACCACGATGACATCTTGGAACCGGATGCGCTGTTCCACTACGTTTCCGCGTTGAACAAGGCGAGCGAGGGAGAGCGCCCGCAGGTCCTGTTCTGCGACGAGGACATGTTCCAGAAAGCGGGGGAGTGGGGCCAGCCGGTCTTTAAGACCAAACTCAATGTCGACCTGCTCTATAGCCATAACTGCGTGACGCATTTTCTGATGGTGGAGAAGGCCCTGATCGACTCCATCGGTATGTCGCCGGAAGACGTTGCGGGCGCCCAGGATTACGATCTGACGCTCCGCTGCCTGGCGGCGGGTGCACGGTTTGAGCATGTTGCGCACGTGCTGTATCACTGGCGGGTGCACCCCGGCTCGACCGCCGACGGTTCTGCTGATAGCAAGCCCTATGCCATCGAGGCCGGTCGTCTTGCGCTGCAGCGCCACTTTGACTCGCTGGGCGTTTGCGGAACGGTCGAGGAGACTGAGACCCCATTCGTCTATCGCATGCGCTATGCTCTGCCTGAACCTGCGCCGCTGGTGAGCATTGTGATTCCGACCAAGGACCACGTCGAGACGCTCGATGCCTGCGTGATATCGATTGCCGAGAATGCAACGTATGCCAATTACGAGATCGTCTTGGTGGAGAACAACAGCGAAGATCCGAAGACGTTTGCGTATTACGAGGCCCTTCCGGAGCGCATAGCGGCTGCATCTGGTGGCAAGGGCACGGCGCGCGTTGAGTGGTGGCCGGGCGAGTTCAATTACTCCCAGATCATCAACTTTGGCGTTGAGCATGCCAAGGGCGACTATCTGCTGCTGTTGAACAACGATACCGAGGTCATAAGCCCCGGCTTTATTGAAGAGATGATGGGCTATCTGATGCGTCCCGATGCGGGCGTGGTGGGCGCCAAACTCTATTTTGCCGATCATCTGGTGCAGCATGCCGGCATTTTGGTTGGCGTGCGCGGCGCACTTGCCCATGCCAACCAGGACTTCTCGGCAAAGCGCGAGGGATACCTTGCCCGTGCTGTACGTCCCGGCAACTTTAGCGCCGTAACGGGCGCCTGCCAGATGGTTCGTCGCGACGTGTTTGAGCAGGTCGGAGGCTACAACGAGGAGTTCGCCGTCGGCTTTAACGACGCGGACTTTTGCCTCCGTGTGCGGGAGGCGGGCTACCGTACCATCTTTACGCCCTATGCCGAGCTGTACCACTACGAGTTTACCTCGCGCGGCAGGGAAGAGGCCAACGAGGAAAAGCTGCGCCGCTGGAAGCGAGAGCAGGCACTGTTCATGCAGCGCTGGCCGGAGTTCTTCCTCGATGGCGATCCGTGGTTGGGGCCAAACCTATCTGCCGAGAGTGAGTATTTCTCGGTCTAAGGCAATGGGTTTAGGAAGTCCTGAACTTTCTTTCGCTATGAGCTTGGAAGAAAGCAATGGTGGACTACTAACTAAGTCATATTACGAAAGCTCGATACTTCCGCGATAAGTTTATACAAGCTTATACAGCTCGATATTATTCGATATAAGTAGATACCGCACTTGTCTTTGCCGGCTTACCCGCCGGCGTTATGGATCTTATTAACGGCAAGGCGCTTACGTTCTTGCGTCGTGCCCTCTCCGAAGATCTGGCGCCTATCAACCAGGTGGAGGTAGCGCTCTCTATGGGCGATAGCTTTGTCGCGACTGGTTTGACCATAGAGGACGATCTTCTGTCGAGAGCCGCTAAGGCCACTAAGGGCTATGCCTATCTGGTGCAACTGGTCGGTTACTCCATTTGGCAACGCGCCAACTTGCATCGTGCCAAAAGTGCCATTGTGAGCGAGGACGACGTCACCGAAGGCATTGCGCTGGCAGAGGCTCGTTTTCACGATGTTGTTCACGAGCCCGCGATTTCTGGACTTGGACTCAACGATATCAAATACCTTTTGGCCATGTGCGAGGATAAGCAGCAGTCCAAATCATCTGAGATTGCTAAACGCATGGGTAAAAAGACCAATGAGGTCAGCTCTATTAGGGCTAAGCTGCTTCAAAGAGAGGTTATTCAAGCTCCGCAGAGGGGCTACGTGCAGTTTGCCGTGCCGGACCTAGATATCTATCTGCGAGAGAACGCCGCGGAGATTCTCGAGCGGTTCTAAATCGAGGCATGAATAGCCGCCGGTTAACTGCCCTTGTCGACTTGGCTCGCGTCCCCCCAATCTAGTAGACTCTGAACCGTTGCTAGATTGGGGGGATTTTCCATGAAACGCTCCATGAAACGAGTTTCCGGGGCCGTTCGGATGCCGTGGCGCAGCAGGGACTTGAGCTTCTCGGCGAACACCTGCTCTTTCGAGTTCGCAAGCAGGCAGACGCCCTCCTGCCGGTGTGCCACGTCGAACCACAGCTCGTCCTGCTCCATCGCAGCGCTCGCGTGGACCCCCAGGTCGAGCTTCGTGTCGAACGTGCTGCGCCCGTCGCTGACCTTGAGGTTGACGCGCCTGCCCTTGTAGTCCTGCTGCGACAGCTCCTCTATCTCGCCGGCGATGCGGACGGTTACGCCGTCGCCGAGGTTCGAGAGGGCGGACACAAAGGAGCGAATGGAGGCGTCGGTCATCGGGTACCGCACGAAGTCGAGGTCTATGTCCTGGGTTGCGCGGCGCCCGCTCCCCGACAGCGCGCACATCAGGACCCCTCCCTTGACCGTCACTCGGTCGCGCATGCCGGATGCCGCCAGCTTTGAGAGGATCACGTCCTGGCAGACGCGCGCGGTCGCGTTGAGGCAGGAGTAGCCCTCCTCGCGCTCGTAGCGCGCCCTCATCTCGTTCAGGTCCATCAGAATACCTCCTCCATGGCGCGCTCGAGGTGTGCCTCGCCGTGCGGGATTGCCTCCGCGTAGTCCTGCAGCCTGTATATGTCCAGCCGCTCCGACCGCCTGCGGAACGAGGCGACGGCCTCCCGGTAGAGGTCGTAGGGCAGCTTGTTGCGCGAGCGCATGAGCTCGAGGAGCATGCGCTCGGGGTCGTAAGCGGCAAGCTCGGTCCCGTCCACCGAGACGGTCGACCTCCCGACGCCCAGCCATCCCTCCGGGATGAAGTGCTGGCGCACGGCGGCGTCGCGTATCTTGGTCCCACCGCGCTTCGTGGCCAGGTCGATCCGGTCGGGGGGCGCGGTCACGAGCCCGTGGGCGTAGAGCGCGGTCTGCCCGGTCAGGATGCCCCCGGGGTAGCGCTTCGCGATCACGGCGAGGGCGTCCTCGTCCCGGTTGGTCGAGTACATCCCTCGGCCGACGGGGTGGAGCGTCCCTTCCGACACCGCCTTGCGAACGCGGTACCTGCTCCCGAGTTCAGCCAGCGCCTCCCGGTAGGTGATCACCATGCCGACCTCCCTTCGAAAGCCATATAAGCCTACATCTGATGACAATTGTAGGCTTATATGGCTTTTCATGGAACGACTCATTGCGGCACCTCCCTCGCCATGACGGTGCCTTACTTTGATGGCCCTTTCCTCGTTTGCATCTGCTATATGAAGGAACGTCGATTCTGGTGCTCGGGCGAAGGCGCTACGCGATGAAATTCTCCACCAGCGTAACCATGGAGTCCTTCTCGCTTGGGTCAGAGAGGGCAATCATGAGCGTCATGGCCGCGAGCGCGTTGCCCTCCACGCGGAGTCTTTCGCCGTTGCGCAGTATCCCGTTCTTGTCGAGGAAGTGAATGAAGAGCGCCGCTGCAGAGCGCTTGTTGCCATCCAAGAATGGATGGTCCTTCACTACGAGGTAGAGAAGGTTGGCGGCCTTTGCTTGAACGGAGGGATATAGGTCTTGGTCGCCAAAGCCCTGATAGAGGGCGCTGATGATTCCGGCGAACTGGTTGTCCCGCTCTCGTCCGAACAGGGCGGACGACGAGTAGAACGGTAGGCTGCGGACGACTTCGAGGGCTTCGGTGTAACCGAGCTCCCAGTTGGGCTCGTTGCCCTGGGGCGCCTTCATCCTTCCCGTGTCGTATTCATCGAGCAGAGTCAGGCTCGGAAGGTACTTCTGTAGAATTTCTGCCGCACCGGAGAGTTCCGGAGTACTCGACCTCTCGAGGACCTTGAAGACCGTTCCGAGCGCCTCGAGTCTCTTTTGGTTGATGGAGTATCCCTGGAGTAGATGCTGCTTGAGCACGCCATTTGCCCACCGGCGGAAGTACACGCCCTGCTGAGACTTCACGCGGTAGCCAACCGAGATGATCATGTCGAGGTTGTAGTGCTCGACCTGACGTTTGACCGTTCTTGTTCCCTCTAAGCGAACTATTTCAAAAAATGAAATAGTTCGAATTCCGGCAAGCTCTTCCTTTGCTGCGGAATGAATGTGCTTGGAGATAGTCGGCACTCCGCGCCCGAACAACGTCGCCATCTGCTGCTGGGTTAGCCAGACCGTATCGCCGTCGACGCGCACGTCAAGGTGGACTGCGTGGTCGGGGTCCTCGTACAAAGCGATCTGCTGGCTTGCGTTGGAATTGTCCATGATGTATGCCCCTTCGGTTTAGTCGACATGCTATGATCCGCACGCCGGAGGACGAGTGGTTTCAACATGCCGGTATTGCGTAGCTTCAACCGGCATCCCGCCGGTCAGTCGGCGTCGCGTGCGCCGGCTAAGCCAGGGTCGGGGCAGCGGGGATCCGCGGCGCCGGCGCTTCGTACCATTGGGGGCCTCCGAAGCGACTTTCACTCTGTCTTATTCTGGTAGATACAGTGTACCACGAAACGCGAACATGCGTACGTATTTCTGTTTAAATTTTAGCTGGACGCGGCGGTGTGTCGTCCTCTGCCTTGTTCTCCGAAGCCAGCTGTATTCCGGGCCGCGGTTCTACAAGGCAGGGGGTAGTCAGATGGATAGGATTATCCTTCTCCTACTTCTCTTGACCTTCCTGGTCATCCTGAGCAAGTAATGGGCTTTAGTGGGTGCCAAGCTCTACTTTGCTGGCCATCTGGTTCAGCTAGCTGGCATTGTGGTCGGCGTGCGCGGCGCCCTTGCCCATGCCAACTGGGACTTTTCGGCAAAGCGCGAGGGATATCTTGCCCGTGCCGTGCACCCGGGCAACTTCAGCGCCGTTACGGGCGCCTGCCAGATGGTCCGTCGCGACGTTTATGAACGGGTTGAAGGCTGCGACGAGAAGTTTGCCGTCGGTTTTAACGATGCGGATTTTTGCCTGCGCGTATGGGGGCTACCGCACCATC
This sequence comes from uncultured Collinsella sp., assembly GCA_902388345.1. GTDB lineage: Bacteria > Actinomycetota > Coriobacteriia > Coriobacteriales > Coriobacteriaceae > Collinsella. Next base: position 8,876 of record CABMOY010000019.1, on the reverse strand, counting down.
TTTACACCTTATGCTGAGCTGCACCACTACGAGTTCACTTCGCGCAGCAGGGAAGAGGCCAGCGAGGAAAAGCTGCGCCGTTGGAAGCGCGAGCAGGCACTGTTTATGCAGCACTGGCTGGAGTTCTTCTTGACGGGTGATCCGTGGCTGGGGCCGAACCTTAGCAGCGAGTGCGTGTATGGTGCGCTGAAAATTACTGTGCTTGTTCTGGCTTGTTGCTAGGCGTAGCGCGCGTCCCGCCGGTTGAGAAGCTCGCAGTAGTTCGACACCGCCTCTACCTGCGGCGCCTGCTCCTGCGGCTCCTCCGGCTGCCCTTGCTGCCCTGCGGCTTACCATCCTACTCACCCACGTATGACTCCCGTGCCCCGAGCGGGCAAAAGGAAATGCCCACAACGTCTCCGTTGCGGGCATTCTCCGGGCCGGCCACAAATAGCTTTATCGAATCCGATTGCTCTTCATCATCCGGATCGTTGGCGTCTCGTCGGCAAAGTCATCGTCTATCTGTAGTTCAAGGGGCACCGTAATGGAGCTTCCCAGCGCGGTCGCGGTTCCCGGGGCGAATGCGGGAAGGCGCATGACCTGGCCATTTGATATGGAAGGGACATTGCGGCGAACGTAATCGAGGTCGTAAGAGTTCTGGATGCGGTGGATTATGAAGGCTCCCGTCTGAGAGAGTACGACGCGGGAAAGCTCGCTGGGGATTTGGCTGATGACGGTAAGGTAAATACCAAACTTGCGGCCCTCCCGTGCAATTCGATTGAACACTGAGTCGTCTGTCAGGTCTGCATCCCTGATATAGCGATGCGCCTCGTCAAAAATGAGATAGACGGGTGTTGAGGAACCTCTTCCCGCATCTAGACTAGCCTGAAAGAGTGTACGCGCAACGTAGTGGGAGAACAACTTCAGTCCCGACTCGTCGATTATCTGAGAGACGTCTAGCACAAGAATGCCACGCCACTTGTTTAAGAGGGCTGCAATTGACTCGCCCCGCTCAAGTGAGAAGAGGTCATGCGAATACCTTTCCCTAAGGTTTCTAAGCTGAGTAACCAGCCCCTCTGAATACGACCTTATCTGACGGTTGCCCCGCACTTCTTCTTCATCGAACACGAAGTCAAGCGCATCGACGACGTCAGAGATTGAGACCTCCCTTTCGGGTTTCTCGTAGCTGCACAAGATGCGCTCGACATTGGGAAGGCCGTTGGACATGTATTCATCCTCGATGAACTCCTTCAAAAGGGACTCAAGCCCTTCGACGACATCTTTCGATATGTTTCCGTAATCCAAATTGAAGGACGCTAGCAAATTGTGAGCAGTCCGAGCACGAGAGTGGGGCTCAGATCGTTGTTCGCGAATCGCGTCAAGGTCTTTCTCGATCGGCTGGTAATACTTTGAGACCTGAAACTTCCTCGCTGCGTGGCTATCGATGCTCGTGTCCCGAATTGCGGTATATGCGAAGGCTGCAAACAGCTTCTTCTTGCCCTCCTCGTTGAGGTGGGAGTATCTCACGGCCCTCTCAAGCAGAGGTTTCTGGATGCGTCGCGAGGGGTCGAGAATAGCTGACCAGTCATCCATCGACAACTCTCCAGGCGCGAGGTGGTACTCATCGGCATCGATTCGTCTCGTGCAGCCGTAACCGCCGCGCGTGAGAAAGTCATAATCACCGTGCAGGTCGAAGACGATGAATCGGGGCTCTGCATCGAACGCGTTCTCGGCATCTAAGAGCGACGCTACTCTATCAAGCAGGAGCCGCGCGGTTGAGGACTTTCCCGAGCCGGTATTACCGAGAATAGCGAGATGACCAGAGAACAGAGAATCGATATCAAAAGTGGGTCTTACCGAATCGTATCCAGCGAGAGACCCAATCTCGACTCCTTCCCGTACGCAAAAGACCTTCTTGAGGATTGATTCATCGCAAGCGTAGACATTGGAACCGACCATAGGGAGGTCTACTACGCCGGGAACGTAGGTAGACTTCTCAATCTCCCCAATGGGGGTGGCTGTGAAGATGTAGCTCGTACTAAACCTCGACGACGGCTGGTCGGAATACGGTCTCTCGGCCTCTTCTGCGGAAACCACGCGGAAGATAACCTTGGTAGATATGGAGAGGTAGGCGAAGAGGTACTGGTTGAGCCCGTTCAAATGCCTGGGCTCGCCATTGAGCATACGATCGGAAAAGTCGGAACGCGACGCGCGGAGCCTTATCTTCTCTTGGTCCATGTAGCAAATAGTGCCTATCAGCCAACCCGGCTTGGGGACTCCGTTATTCATTCCCGTCACCAAGCCCCAGAGATCCAGATGCAGCATCGTCTCCGAAGGTGATTTCAGGCCCGATAAAGTCAGCGAATTCCGAGAAATACAGCGGACGCTTGGGCTTCGGATCCCTTTCGCTTGGATATACGAAATAGGCGTTCGCGCCACCTGCTCTGTCGTAGAAATCCCGTGTGGGGGAACCAATATCGGTCTCTGCTGGGTTGCCGACGAAGGCGAGAAGAGTGAAGTCAGGCCTCGCAAGAGCCTGCCTGATTAGGTTCGATATATGCGAGTCTGCAAAGCTGAATCCGCACGTCAGAAGAACGGTGTTGGGAACGGCGAGGATGTTTACGAACTCGCGAAACATATCGCTATAAGGAGTGCCTTGCGTTAGGGCATATTTGGAAGTCATCGGGGCAATAAGCTGTTTGTCGCCTTGGTATTCGTCGGCGATGTCGGGAAACTTTGGGGCCCTTACGACGTTACCGTCATAGACCCTCCAGTTGATGGAGCCGTGCATCTTGTAAAGGCGGAAGAAGGGGTTCACCGGTTCGTAGTGGTCTCTGAACCTCTCATCGAGGTCAATCGGCCTGCGATGGTATTCCCGCGGGCTGAATGTGGGCATCAGCGCGTTCGAGAACCCGTCGACATAGGCGTAGTCGCTCGATTCAAGGGCCATCTCATGGAATAGGTCGTAGTTCGTGGTGAAGAGGTTGACAACATCGAAGGCAGCCTGCCCTCCGCGCGCAAGAATCTGGCGGGATATACCAAGTCCCTGAACGAATCTGCGGTAGCTATCGAGGACGTCTGAGTGTTCTGTGTTGTATTTTATATCGACGGACTCGAGAAAGGCCTTGCGAACTGCATCGGAAACCCTCTTGTCTTCATCGGCGCTATCTAGAGAGCCCTCGATGCGCTGACTCAGCCACGAAAGGAGGTTCTCGATGTTCGAGTACTTCGCAGGGTCTTCGTTATCTCGACGTGCAATTTTGGTTATTCGACTTTCCAGAAGGGTAGATAGCTCGGGATCTTTGAGCTTGAGGTCCGCTCGCATGTTCCTGAAGGTTTCACCCATCAGGGGAATAGCCGGAGTAGATGCGCCTGAGCCGATAAGCGTGGCCAGGTTGATCGACCTGGAAAGAATGCCTTGGACAAAATGTCGGGCTTCCGAGGCGTTTACCTCACGCCTTGTTGCACCCCTCTGCAAGATAAAAAGGGATGTGGGGGATTCCTCCTGCACATCGGAGGGTGCGTCATCCGGTATATTCATCGCGTTGTCAGACATGGTGTGCTCCCTATAAACTCAAAAACCTCTGCTCGAACGCGCCCGGGAACTGGAACATTCGCTCCTTGCCCCAGATACTCACCCACGTCATCACCACGCCGTCGTTGCAGACGTACTTGGTGTCCGCTGACGGCTCGATCCACTTACTCATGTCGTCTTCCGTCGCGTCGGGGTCATCGTCGTTGCGACCCTTGTACCCGCGCTCTGCAACTGCGTAACGTTCGAGGGACGGGAATCTTCTGCGATCGCCTAACTATTCCGTCGCCGTGTATCATGTCCCTGTAAGCGGACTCGATAGGATTCATCCGTGCACGCCAGCGATGCCCTCATACAGACGGTCGCGACCGTCTGGGTTCCCATAACCCACATCGGGCCGGCCCTGGGCAAGGTCCCCAACTACATCAACAACTTGATCTCGCGCGGGCCGACTCCGCGCTGCGACACCATGGCCGCCATGCTCGGCGTCCGTGGCTACGCTCTCTGCGTGATCCTGCGCGAAGATGTCCCCGAGACGGTACTGTTTATTGATTATGGATTATCGTCATCGGGTACAATCGAAGAGCCTTTATACAAACAGGAAGGGTATCTATGCAGCTTTCTGAGCAGCTTCTTCATACGACGATACGAATTGAAGCATCGCTTCCCTCAGGAGAGTGCTCGGTTGGAACTGGTTTCTTTTTCAAATTCTGCGATGACGGCAAGACATTTGTTCCTGCCGTCGTGACCAACAAACATGTGGTCAAGGGCGGATATGAATACCGGGTCATCTTCTCGCGAGCCGACGAGAACGGCAACTTGCTCAATATAAACGAGCGGCTGACCATGCGTGGCTCGGACAGCGATTGGATTTCGCATCCAGACGAGAACGTGGACTTGTGTGTACTGCCTATTGGCCCTGCTCTCAACGGTTTTATCCAGGCGGGTAAGCATCTGCTCACTATACCGCTCAGTCTGGAGCTGCTTCCGACGAAGACGCTGATTAAAGACATGGGCTGCATGGAAGAAGTGACCATGATCGGGTACCCCAACGGCATCTGGGACGAGGCCAACAACTTGCCAATCGTGCGCAGGGGAATCACGGCGACTCCCTACAGATACGATTATCGGGGCGAGAAGGAATTCTTAGTGGACATGGCTTGCTACCCGGGTTCAAGCGGTTCCCCTGTCTTCCTGTACAACGAGGGAACCTATCTCGAGAATGGCGCGGTCGTCGTGGGAAGCAGACTCTATCTGTTGGGCATTCTACGCGCTGTTCCCATTAGAAACGTTCTCGGTGATATCACCGTATCTACGATTGCTCACGTAAACGTTCAAGACATGTTGAACTTGGGCATCGTCATCAAGTCCGAACGCCTGAAAGACTTCGACCCAATCTTGAGAGAGCGCTTGAGTGTTCCAGAATAATATTTAGGTCGCCCGCCGCACGTGGCGTTGGCGCACCCGAGCGCTGCGGGCCTCGGTAGTCCGCGCCGAGTGCCGTCACCCGGCCTGTAGTGACCCTCACGTCATCGGTATGCCCGCGCCCCGGCCCTTCGCACACGGGTATGTCAGCGCCGCGGCCGGCGGGCGGCCAGCTGCCGGCCCGTTCGAAGCCCTACCTGAGTAGCTCGTTTGACCTGTATCGTTTTTTTCTGACACGCAGGCTGGAAGGACCGCGACACCGCGGTGCCTTAGACTGCATGTGGGCTGATAAACGAAAGGATTGCCGAATGGTCGCCAATCAGAAGAAGTACACCGACGGGATCAGGCGGGAGACCGCCGACTACGTCATCTCGACAGGGTGCCCATAGCCCAGGCCTGCGACGAGCTCGGGCTCAACGCCAAGACGGTTAACGACTGGGCGCTCAAGCGCCGGCGCGAGCTCTCCGGCGAGCCCGACCCGAGAGCCGAGGACCGCGAGCTGCGCGAGGCCAAGAAGCGAATATGCGAGCTCAAGATGGAGAATGCGTTCCTAAAAAAGCCGCTGCCTTCTTCGCCAAAGAGAAGCACTCTAGCCAAGTGCGGGCTCGTGTTGCCGGAGAAAGGTAGCTTCGCGCTGACCATGATGGCCGGGGTGCTGGGGGGGTGAGAAGGTCGGGCTACTGGAGCTGGGCATCGAACGGCTGCCCTGAGGACGACTGGTCCGAGGTCCACGACGCCGTGCGGCGCGTGTGGCTCGATCCGACAGGCGCTTCGAGGCCCGCTTCATGAGGTGCTTCCTGTCCGACGTGCCTCGGGGCACGACCCTCTACTGCGCCAGCAAGGGCCGGTACGGCTCGCGCTAGATGAACGCGTCGCTCGATGGGTTGGCGTCGCCGCTCCCCGCCGCCGTCAGCCGTCGCCGGGCCTTCCACATCATGAGGGGGAACGGCCTGGTCAGCGCATACGGCAGGAAGAGGTTCAAGGTGCACCCCGGGGCGGTCAACGAGGCCGACGTGCCCAACGTCGTCGCGCGCGGCTTCGGCGGCAGGGCGCCGCGCACCCATATATGCAGCGACCTGACCTACGTGCGCGTCGGGGCCTCGTGGAACTACGCCTGCCTGCTCGTCGACCCCTGCAACAGGGAGATCGCCGGTCAATCCTCCGGGCCCGGGAAGGACGCCCGGCTGGTCAAGTCGGCGTTCGCGACGCCCTCCATCCCGATCCCGGACATCGAGGTTTTCCACACGGACCGCGGCAGCGAGTTCGACAACGCCGAGATCGACCCGATGCTCGAGGCCTTCGGCATTGAGAGGTCGCTGTCGGCCAAGGGCTGCCCCTACGACAACGCCGTCGACGAGTCGACCAACAGGATACCGAGGGCCGGGCTCGTCCACCGCGAGACGTTCGGCACGACGCGCGAGCTCCGGGCCAAGCTCTCGGACTACGTGCACCGGTGCAACAACTTCAGGATCCACTCGACGCTGGGCTACATGTCGCCGGTCGAGTTCCGGAAGGCGGGGCTGTCCCTCCCGGAATCGTCCAAATAGGTGTTGCCAATCCAACCGCCTCTTTGATTATCAGCCGGGGCTATCTCGGCTTTTTTGATTGGGGCGGTTGTTATGTTGCTGAATCTTTAAGGGACGAAGATTGTTTTTCAAAGGCCCACGATGTGCATCTGGTCACTCATATCTTTTCGAGACAGAACGATAAGAAGCTATATGATTCTCTTGTTTAAAGATGGTGAGTTCGATGATTCCCAGATTCCAAGAACTATTAGGTCTCTCCTAGATCCCTCTCTTCTTGCCCATTAGAAGATTCAAAGACGCGCGCGAGCGTTGCTTACTGGCGTTTGATTCATGAAGACCACGCTCTACTTTTCTTGAATGCGTTAGCCAGGCCACTCTTTCGATGAAGCCCCAGACGCCTCTGATACAAGCGAAACATTGGGGCATTTTGCTGTATTTCGCGGCTGCGTACACGCTTTCGTCGTCCGCCACGTGCTTAAACGAATTGCGTGCTTCAGTGGATTTTCGTGTCACTGGCGCTTGTGCTGTTTGGGGCGCCGCTAATTGCTTCAAAAACTAGAGCTAACACTGTGTCTATAGAAGGACTGAAAAACAAAAGTTTGCTGAGAACGTAACCTGCTTTTTATAAGAGCAGATTTCCGTCTGCCTTTATAACAATTCCCGCGCTTCGAATAACTGGACTTCCGATGCAGAAGGGATTGTAAGATAATCTTCTCTTAGTAACATCATTTGTGACGGGGGATTCGATATGAAAAAGGCATTGCGTGCCTCAACAGCTTTTTCTCTTGCTGGTCTTTTGACCATTTCATCCTTTATGGGCCCTGTGACTGCCGCCTACGCTGTGAGCAACGTCCCGTCTGCGGACGCTGCCGTGGACGCTGCGACTGCAGACAATGATGGCGTGGCCTCGCGTGATGCGGGCTCTGTCGATGTTGGCGCTGCAGATGACTCATCGTCGGCAACGAACGTTGACGAATCGGCTGATGAGGATTTTGGCGTTGATGTATCTGAGAACTATCAGCAGGCTGAACCGGTCGATTCTTCTTTCCAATATGTATATCTTGCCTCCCCGAGCCTTCCCAGCGGGACTGATCAGGTCGTTGCCTTTGCTACTCCCGATGACGACGATAGCCTTTCCTCCGCAACTCTCAACTATGTAAGTGCCAATGGGATTCAGGGGACTATTGAAGCATCTGGAACGGCTGACAATTCTGCTGCCTTTGTATTTGGCTCGACGTTGAAATCCAATACTTACTTTCTGACTTCGATAACCTATGTTTTGCGGGCCGATGACTCTGAGCATGAGTTGGATCTTTCCGACAGGGATTATTCGTTTACGGTCGTTGATAGCTCCGTGAGCTCCGAGGGCACTTCTGTTTACTATGCAGACGGTGATGGCAATGCCGTTGAGGCTCAATCAATCCAGCAGGCGTTGGAATGCGCTGATTCGCCTGATGGAGTATCTACCTACGCTGAGCGCTCCGCGCGTAATGTGGGGGTTATTGCACTTGACGCCGGACATGGCGGGGTGGATTCTGGCGCTCAGGGTAATGGCAAGAGTGAAGCCGACCTTACCTGGAAGATCATGACAGCCTGCACAAATAAACTTGAAGCTTACGGCTTTAAGATCGTTCTTGCGCGCGAGCAGTCTGGCTACTATCCCAGCAATGATTATCTTTATCGCGTACAGCGCTGCATTGATCAGGGCGCGCAGGCCTTTGTTAGCTTTCACATCAACTCTGGGTCTTCTGGAGCTCACGGCGCAGAAGTTTATGCTCCTACCGCAAATGGCACCGACTACACGCAGGTCTCTGTTGAGCTTGCCAACAAGGTCATGAACAACCTTGCTGCTATGGGACTAACGTACCGCGGCGTATTTCAAATGGAGGTAGGCGACGAGTTCGCCGTTATCCGCTGCGCTCGCGAGCAGGGAATTCCAGGTATTCTTATCGAACATGGCTTTATCTCGAATTACGGTGATGTGGTCAACTATTTCTCGGACGATGGTTGCCGCCGTCTTGGCGAGGCTGACGCTGCCGCAATCATCGCGCAGTTCCCGCATCCCTACTCCGTCAATGGAATTTCCTTCTCGGAAGAACTGGGACATGCGGGGTCAACGGTAAAAATCGGTGTAAATGTTAGCGGCAAGACTGATGGCCTTAGATATAAGTTTGTTTGGCATAGGGCTGGGTCTGATTGGAGTGATTCCAATTGGGGTGTAATCGGTCAAGACTTAACTTCGCCGTCGATTTCTTGGACCCTGCCCCAGGCTGGTGAATATGAGATCTATGTTGATGTCATTGACTCCAATGGGTATGTGACTAGCACTTCTAAATACAAAGTTGTTAATTGGTCTCTTGAGTCGCTCGAAGTCTCGGGCGACGCCCTCTGCGGCAAGCCGGTCAAGCTGCAGG